>NZ_CAXPXK010000016.1:0-28773 GCF_964221125.1 Alloalcanivorax sp. | reverse complement strand
CCTTCGCCGGATTCCAGCGCGGCGTGGTCCAGGAAGGCGCTGAGCGGATCCTCCTCGCCCTCTTCGTCACCGAACTGGCGGGTGGCGGAGACCAGCTCGCGCAGGTTGTCCAGGCGCTGCTGGGCTTTTTCGCCCTTGTCCTGGCCGTGGTAATCCAGCAGGCCGCTGGCGGCGATCACGTGTTCGGTGGTTTCCGCCAGCCCTAACCCTTCGGTTTCCTCGGCCAGCTTGTCCACCAGCTTGAGGAAGGCGAGCAAGGCATTGCCGGCGCGGGCGGTGAGCAGCCGCTCGTTGATCAGCGCCGCCGCCGCGTCCCACAGCGGCACGCCGCGCTGGCGGGCCAGATCGCGGAGGATCTCCAGGGTCTTGGCGCCGATGCCCCGGGTGGGGGTGTTGACCACCCGCTCGAAGGCGGCGTCCGCCCGGCGGTTGTTGAGCAGGCGCAGGTAGGCCAGGGCGTTCTTGATCTCGGCGCGCTCGAAGAAGCGCTGGCCGCCGTAGATGCGGTACGGAATACCGGCCTGCAGAAAGGCCTCCTCCAGCACCCGGGACTGGGCGTTGGAGCGGTACAGCACCGCCATTTCCCGGCGCGCCATGCCCTGCTGGCCCAGGCTTTCCACCTTGCCGGCGATAAAGCGCGCTTCGTCCACCTCGTTGAACCCGGCGTACAGGCGGATCGGCTCGCCGTCGCCGCCGTCGGTCCACAGCTCCTTGCCGAGCCGGTCACTGTTGACGCTGATCACCGCATTGGCGGCGTTCAGAATGGTGCCGGTGGAGCGGTAGTTCTGCTCCAGGCGCACGGTACGGGTGTCGGGGAAGTCACGGCTGAACTTGTGGATGTTCTCGATCTTGGCGCCGCGCCAGCCGTAGATGGACTGGTCGTCGTCGCCGACGATGGTGGCGGCGTTGTCGTCGTTGGTGAGCAGCCGCAGCCAGGCGTACTGAATGGCGTTGGTGTCCTGGAACTCGTCCACCAGAATGTGCCGGAAGCGGCGCTGATAGTGCCCGCGCAGCGCATCGTTATCGCGGAACAACTCCAGCACGCGCAGCAGCATCTCGTTGAAATCCACCAGACCGCCCCGGGCGCAGGCTTCCTCGTAGGCCAGATAGATTTTCTGCATGGTCTGCAGAAACAGGTCGCCGCCGGCCACGTCCATATGCGCGGCGCGCAGGCCCTCGTCCTTCTGGCCGTTGATGAACCAGGTGGCCTGGCGCGCCGGCCAGCGCTGTTCGTCCAGCCCCAACTCGCGGATCACCCGCTTGATCAGGCGCTGCTGATCGTCGGCGTCGATGATCTCGAAGTTCTGCGGCAGGCCCGCTTCCTGCCAGTGCTGGCGCAGCAGGCGGTGGGCGATGCCGTGGAAGGTGCCCACCCACATGCCGCCGGCGGGCATGTCGAGCAGCTGCTCGATGCGGCCGCGCATTTCCGCCGCCGCCTTGTTGGTGAATGTCACGGCGAGAATACCGAACGGCGACGCCTGTTCGGTGGCGATCTGCCAGGCGATACGGTGCACCAGCACCCGGGTCTTGCCCGAGCCGGCACCGGCCAGCACCAGCAGGTGCCGGTCTTCGGCGGTCACCGCGTCGCGCTGAGCCGGGTTAAGGCCTTCAATAAGGGAAGTCACATCATCCATGGCGGCGGAGTTTACCAGAACCGCCGCTTTGGCGCGGCAGGTTGTGACGCAGCCCCGGTGATCCGGTTTCCTTTCGCGGTGGGGCTGGGTAAACTGCCAAAGAAAAAGCCGGGCGTCACTTATGCCTACGGGTTCCCGAGCCATACGCGGGAGCGACTTACTCACCGGCGCCCAAGGCTCCGAGCCTGGAATCTTTATCCGTGTCGACAGCATTCGAGTCACAACCAAGCAAGCAGCAGCAGGCCGTGACCCGCGCTCAATGCCAGCATCTCCTTTCCGGGATCAAAGGCATGAACGTGCTGGAAGGCCTGGCGGTGATCGCGGCGACCTGGGCTTACTGGGACTCGCCGGTGCCGCGCGCCACCTTGCTGGTGTGGGCACTGGCGGTCACCACGCTGATTCTTGCCCGGGTGAGCTGGCTGCTGTTGAGCCGGCCGCTGCGCAACGGCGACCGCGCCGATCTGCGCAAGGTGTCGGTGAGCGTGCTGGCCACCGCGGTGGCGATGGGCATCGGCGGCTTTCTGTTCAACCCCACAGACACCCTGCTCTCCGAGTCGATGCTCTACGCGCAGCTGACCATGAGCAGCCTGGGCACCGGCCTGAGCATCCTGGCGCTGTCGGCGTACAGCAGCCATTTGCCCACCGTGCTCATGTATCAGATTTGCCTGCTGGCGCCGTCGTGCGTGCAGCTGCTGCTGGCCAACGACAACGAGCCCGCCCTGGCGGCCATGCTGGTCGCCACCGGCGCCTTTCTGTTCGTCGCCGCCCGCCGTATCAATATGACCACGCACCAGGCCCTGGATCTGCAGATCAGCAACACCGCGTTGATCGACTATCTGGACCGGGCGCGGGCCAACGCCGAAGCGCTCAATGAAAAACTGGCCGACGAAATCATGGAACGCAAGGAGGCGCGCCGGCGCCTGCAGGAAGCCAACGACCGGCTGGAGTCCATGGTCAGCGACCGCACCCGCGCCCTGGAGCAGGCCAACCGGGAATTAAGCGCCACCGGCGAGCGCCTGCAACTGGCGCTGGACGCCAGCAACATCGGGCTGTGGGACTGGAATCTGGTCACCGGCACCAATTACCACACCAACTTCGACCGGCTGCTGGGCTACGAAAGCGAGTATTTCCGTAACTTCTTCGGCGACCTGCAGCAACTGGTCCACCCGGACGATTTCCCCGCCATCCGCCGCGCCATGATCGCCCACTTCAAGGGCGAGACCGACCGTTACCACGCCATCTACCGGCTGCGCCACGCCGAGGGCCCCTGGTGCTGGATCGAGGACGAAGGCCGGGTGGTGGACTGGAACGACAAGGGCCGCGCCCTGCGCATGATCGGCACCCGCCGGGACATCACCGCCACCCGCGAAGCCCAGGAACAGCAGCGGCTGGCGGCGACGGTGTTCGAGAACGCCCCGGAAGGCATCTTCATTCTGAACCGCAACTTCCAATTCCTGGCGGTGAACGCCCGCTTCGAGCAGATCACCGGCTACCCGGAGCAGGACGTGCTCGGCCGCACCATCGCCGACACCGACCACATCGACCGCAACCGCAGCACTTACCGCGCGATCACCCTGGCGCTGCGCCGCACCGGGTTCTGGGAAGGCGAGATCAACGAACGGCGGCGCAACGGCGAGCCCTTCCCGGAATGGCTGCAGATCAGCAGCGTGCTGGACGAGAAACAACGGGTGATCCGCTATGTGGGGATGCTGTCCGATCTGACGTCGCGCAAGGAAGCCGAGGAGCGGGTGCAGTTTCTCTCCAACTACGACCGCCTCACCGGCCTGCCCAACCGGGCGCTGTTCCGCGAACGTCTGCAGCGGGCGCTGACCCTGGCGCGGCTGAACCGGGAAAAAGCGGCGCTGCTGATGATCGACCTGGACCGCTTTAAACCGATCAACGAAAGCCTCGGCCATGAAATCGGCGACCGCCTGCTCAAGCTGGCCGCGGAGCGCATCTGCCGGTGCGGCGTCAACGATGAAAACCTGGCCCGGGTGGGCGGCGACGAATTCACCCTGGTGCTGGAAAACTGCGGCGCCGAGGCGCAGATCGGCGTGCTCTGCCAGAAACTGATCAACATGATGAAAAAGCCGTTCCTGATCGACGGCCATGAACTGCTGCTGGGCGCCAGCATCGGCATCAGCGTGTTCCCCAACCCGGGCCAGGAAGCCCAGTCGATGATCAACCAGGCGGAAATGGCGGTGCACCAGGCGAAACGCAGCGGCGGCAATAATTTCCAGTTCTACCGTACCGGCATGCAGATGGCGTCGGTGGAACAGCTGGCGCTGGAGACCAGCCTGCGCAAGGCGATCTTCAAGAACGAATTCGTGGTCCACTACCAGCCCAAGATGGACCTGGCGGACAGCCGCATTTCATCGGTGGAAGCGCTGGTGCGCTGGCAGCACCCGACCATGGGCCTGCTGGCGCCGTCCGAGTTCATTCCGCTGGCGGAAGAATCCGGCCTGATTTCGGCGATCGGCGAGCTGGTGCTGGAGCGCGCCTGCCGTCAGGCGCGGCAGTGGCTGGACCGGGGGCTGGGCGATATCCGCGTGTCGGTGAACCTGTCCGCCCATCAGTTCCGCAAAGGCAACCTGGCGGACGTGGTGGACCGCATCCTGGCGCTCACCGGCCTGCCGGCGGAACTGCTGGAACTGGAGCTCACAGAGAGCCTGATCATGGAAGACATGGACCAGAACATCGCCCTGCTGGAGCGGCTGCGCGCCCGCGGCGTGGGCCTGTCCCTGGACGACTTCGGCACCGGTTACTCATCGCTTAATTATTTGAAGCGGTTCCCGGTGGATACGCTCAAAATCGACCGCACCTTCATCACCGATCTGGCGGACAACCCGGACGACGCGGCCATCACCCGGGCCATCATCGAGATGGCGCACAGCCTGACCATGAGCGTGGTGGCGGAAGGGGTGGAAACCGACCAGCACCTGAACATCCTGCGCGAAATGGGCTGCGACAGCATTCAGGGTTACCTGATCAGCCGGCCGGTGCCGGAGGATCAACTGCACGACATCCTGGCGCTGCAGCAACAGGGCCAGGCCGGGGACGGCCCCGCCTAGCCGCCTTTGGCGGCGATACAGGATTCAGGATACAGGGTGAAAGTTTACCGCTGTGCCCTCTCCTGAATCCTGCACCCTGTATCCTGTATCGCCGCTGTAAGCGGCTATTGGTCGAGAATCGCCAGGGTCTCCGGCTTCTCGAAAAACGGCGCCAGATGACGGCGCAGCCAGGCGTCCAGCAGGCCACGCTCGCGCAGCAGCCGCAGCACCGGCGGCGCGAAACGGTGGGCGTCATCGAGCAGGTCGTCGCGGGCGATGCCCACTTCGTCAATCAGGTCGCGCAGGGTGGTGTCGCCGTACTTTTCGAAGAAGGCATTGATGCCGGTGTCCAGCATGGTGGCGAAGTAATCGCTGTGCCGGAACTCCCGCCAGAAGTCATAGCCGATCACGAACAGTTCCTGGATGTCCTCGCTGCTGAGCAGCTCGCGCAACTCGGTCACCGGGCGCTCGGCGAAGTCCTGCCAGGCCACCAGCACCAGTTCGCGCAGCTCGCCCAGGTTATCGTCGCTGTACAGCCAGGGGTCGGACAGCAGCGCCTCGGTGCGCTCCAGCAGCCACTCCTGCAGACGCATTTCCAGGCTGGCCCGCCAGCGCGGCGGCAACCGCCGCCCCACCAGGCCCCGCAGGCTTTCCGGGATGCCCTGGTGCAGCCAGGTCTTGAGGCCCAGATGGGCGCCGCCGGCCAGCAGCGCCAGCAACACCGGGTTGCTGCTCAGCCAGCCCACGCCCCGCCGGGACAGCGGGATCTCCAGCACCTTGTCGACCAGCGCCGCCACGGTGCTCTCGTCCACCAGCTCGCCGACCCGGCGCTCTCCCTGGATACCGTGGTTATAGAGACGGTCCACCATCTCGCCCACCAGCTCCGGAATGCCGCCGCCCAGCTCCATCTGCACCGCGTATTTGCGCACCGTGACGCCGATCTGCTCGGCGGTCACCGCTTCATTCAGGCGCACCGTGTCGGCCTGAGCCAGCAGGGCGTCAAGCTCCTGTTCCAGCCAGTCGTCCACGCGGTCCGGGTCCAGGGACTCGCTGAGATGGGCGATCAGCGCCTCAAGTAAACGATTTGCCTTTTCTTGTTTATTTGCCGTCACGACATGCCTTCCTTAACCAAGGGCCACTTGCCCACTGCGCGGGCGAATGTATCATCGTTCAATGTAACAATCATCAGAGGTACTTAACCATGGCGATCAACATACTGCCCACCCGCCGGAACCTGCGCTTCAAGCTGAACCCCAGCAAAGCGCTGACCTGGCACCAGGATGGGCGCAACATGAGCCAGTTTCTCAATACCCTGAGCCTGTTTTTCCCGGTTGGCGAACGCTTCTTCATCGACAGCGTGCGCCAGTATCGCGATGTCGTCCAGGACCCGGAACTGAAGAAGGCGGTGACCGCCTTTATCGGCCAGGAAGCCATGCACGGCCGCGAGCACGAAGAGTACAACGGCTTCGTCAACGACGCGGGCGTGCCCATCGAAGCCCAGGAACGGCTGGTGGATGAACTGCTCAAAGCGGTTCAGAAGTACACCCCGGCCTCGTTCCAACTGGCCAACACCGTGGCCCTGGAGCACCTTACCGCGATTCTCGCCGACGGGCTGCTCAGCCTGCCGGAAATCATGGAGGGCTCCGACGAGGGCTACCGCGCCATCTGGAACTGGCACGCCCTGGAAGAGACCGAGCATAAAGCGGTGGCGTTCGATGTCTACCGCCTAGCGGTGGGCGGCGACGACAAGGCCGGCGCCTATGCCCTGCGCAGCTTGTCGTTGGTGTTCTCCACCAGTGTGTTCTTCGCCCTGGTCGTGCCTTTCTACCTGCACAACGTGCGCGTCAGCGGTGGCCTGTCCGACCTTAAGGGCTGGCGCGCGGTGCTGCGCCACAGCGTCGGCAAGAAAGGCATTTTCCGCCACAGCGCCAAGGCGTGGCTGGACTGGTTCAAGCCCGGCTTCCACCCCTGGGACCACGACAACCGTGAGTTCCTGGAACAGTTCGATGAGCTGGTGGCCCACGCTCTGGATGAGGCGGCCTGACCGCCTCGTACCCCTCTGACTTCCCGGATCGCGACGCGATCATTCCTCAAGCCGGCTCCCCGCCGGCTTTTTTTTGCGCCGTTCTCCAGGGGTGGGCTCTTTGGATGTTCGGTGCTCCGAATCCGGGACGCGGTGCAATGGTGGTGCCTTCCGGGACCGCTCAAGCCATCCCTGGCCGCTGTTAGTTTGGCCCTCCCTGGCCAAACAGCTCCCTCCAGGCACCACCATTGCCCCGCTCACTTGGCAGCGTCACCGCCACGGGTCAGATCCACCCTCTCAGAGAAAGAGCCAGGCCTTTGAATTTTCCAAGGAGCGCCGGGATCGGGTGGGCCCGCTCCCACAGCCCGCTCGCACAAGAGCGGGTTACTCGGAGCGGTCGGAGGACGTGCCGTCCTTTTGGGTGTCCACCACACGCTCGTCGCCGAGCATGCGCACGTTGGCCGGCGGCGCGTTGCCGTCCCGGTCCTCGCCGAAGTACAGCGTGGTGTGCGGGAACGGAATCTCGATGCCGGCCTTGTCGAAGTAGATCTTCACCAGACGGTTGTAGGCGCGGCCCACCGCCCACTGGTTGCCCGGGGTGGTCTTGATCACCACGCGGATGTTCACCGAGCTGTCGGCCAGGGCGGTGACGCCGGCCACCGTCATCGGCGCCAGGATGTTGTCCTTGTGCGGCCCTTCCTTGAGCTCCTCGAAGGCGGCTTCCAGCTGGACGATGGCATCGTCGATGCTCTCGCGGTAGCCGATGCCGTATTCGCCCACGTGGTTGCCGTATTCGCGGGTGAAGTTGGACACCGCGTCCACCGAGGAGAACGGCACGATGTGGTAGGTGCCGTACAGATCACGCAGCGCCACGGAACGGATGCCGACGCGCTCCACGGTGCCGGAGTTGCTGCCGGCGGTGACGAAGTCGCCGGTGTTCATGGCGTTTTCCAGCTGAATGAACACCCCGGTGATCACGTCCTGGACCAGCTTCTGGGCACCGAAACCGATGGCCAGGCCGAGCACACCGGCGCCGGCGATCAGCGGGCCGATATTGATGCCGATTTCCGCCAGCACGATCATCAGCGTCATGATGATGATGGCGATGGCCAGGGTGGTGTGGAACAGGCCCATCAGGGTGTTGGCGCGGGCCACGGTGGCCGGGTCGGCGTCCTCGGCCGGGGTCAGCTTGTGCTCCAGCAGGCTGGCGATGCCGATCCAGACCGCCGCGGCGACGGCCAGGATCACCAGAATATGGATCACCACGCCGACGGTCTGGGCGCCGGCGGCGGTGGCGTACCAGGCGGCCAGGTCGTACACCTCCCAGGCGTCCAGGGAGAGAATCACCACCAGCGCCAGGATCAGCGCACGGATCACCTTGAGGCCGGTGGGCACATAGGTGTTCACCCGCGCCTGCAGGCGCGGCAGCTTTTCGTTAACGCGGTCGGAAAGCTGGATTTCCTTGCCGATCATCTGCGTCAGCACCACCGACACCAGCAGGCCGACGCCGACGTAGATCAGCGTTTCCAGGGTCGCCATGGCGACGTAGGGCAGCGCCGTTTCCGGGTTGATCACGGTGACCGCGAACACCATCAGCGCATAGGCCAGCGCGGCCAGGTGCCAGAGGCGGGCGCTGACGCCCAGGGCGAGCCGGCCGGGGCCGGTGGTCGCCTCGGCTTTATCGAGCAGCCGGTCACGGATCACGGTGCGTTTCTTGAGGATCACCGCCACCGCATAGAGCAGCGCCAGCAGCATCACCAGGGTGCCCACGGCGGTGCCCAGCACCGGAGACATATGGAAATTCAGAATCGGCACCAGCACCAGCATGCCGTAGCCGATAAAGCCGGTCAGATTGGCCAGGAAACGGTTGGCGTAGCGGGCCTGGCCGGCGCCCACCGGGATCAGCCGCAGGCCTTCATAGCCGGAGGAGAACATCATCCGCAGGGCGGCCTTGACCAGCTCCACCACCAGGAAGGCGTTCAGGAACAGCGCCAGGCGGGTGGCGTCGGCGTTCACTTCGTTGACCAGCAGGGAGGACACAAAGCCGCCGGCCACATAGGCCAGCGCCACCACGATCACGTCCACCAGGGCGGCCACCGCCACGGCGACGATGGTGCGCAGCATGGCGAACTTTTCCGAGCCGCGCTGGGCCCAGGCACTGAACGACCGGAAAGCCGGCGAGGCGATGGCGCGCAGCACCAGGAACACCACGAAGGTGGCGATCACCAGAATCGCCAGATTGACCGCCGCGGCGCCCACTTCCTGCAGGTTCACCTCACTGGCCACGGCGTCGTCGGCCTGCGCTTGGCCGGCGCCCACCAGGCCGCCCACGGCGGCCCCGAGCGCCGCGAACTGCTCGCCCATGTTGGCGGCCAGATTCCCGGTGGTGGCGGCCATGCGGCGGGCGAACGACACCTCTTCGGGCTGTTGGTCGCTGGGGGACTCCGCGGCGATCTGTTCCGCGGGGACCGTGCCTTCCTCGTCAACGCTGGCGCGGGCGGCCTGCAGGGCCCGCAGCTCCTCGATCAACGCGTTGCGCGAGGCGTCGTCTTCGATCAGGTCCGCCAGGGTGCCGTAGGCGGGATCGCTGTCCGCGCCCGCCTCCTGGGCCAAAGACGGTGCCGCCAGCAGCAGCATGACCAGGGATAACAGGCCGGCTAGGGCCGTGGACGTGAGACGGTGTAAAGGCACGCTCTCCTCCTTTTGAATCAGTGCGCAGGGCCACCGTACGCTAAAGGGTCGCACGGCATTAATGCGTGAAGACTACGACAAGACGGCGCTCGATTCGACGGCGCCGGCGGGGTTATAACAAGAAATCAACGAGATTGACCCAAACTACGCGGCAAACCGGTCAGGCGGGCCAACGGCGTGGTTTGACTGTTACATCAAACGGTGTAAACGTTCTTCCCAAAGTGGATTCGACGAGAGACAGACGCATGGAACAGTGGCATCACCGTACCGTGATTCGGGACGGCATCAACCTGGCGACCCGGCGGCGGGGCAACCCGGACGGCCCGGCGGTGCTGTTCGTCCACGGCTACCCGGATAACGGCGACGTCTGGGACGCGGTGGCCGAAGCCCTCGGCGACGACTACCACCTGATCACCTATGACGTGCGCGGCGCCGGCGCCTCGTCCTCGCCGCGCGGCCGCCAGGCCTACCGCCTGGAAGAACTGCGCGACGATCTGTTCGCGGTGATCGATGCCCTGAGCCCGGGCCGGCCGGTGCACCTGGTGGGCCACGACTGGGGCTCGATCCAGGCCTGGGAAGCGGTCACCGAACCGGGGGCGGAAAAGCGCATCGCCTCCTACACCAGCCTGTCCGGGCCCTGCCTGGACCATGTCGGGCACAGCATGCGCGGCACCGGCACCGCCGATCTGACGGCCAGCCTGCGGCAGCTGGCGAAGAGCTGGTACATCGGCGCTTTTCATATTCCTGCTCTGGCGCCGATGGCCTGGAAGCTGGGCCTCGGTGACGCCTGGCCCGACCTGTTGCGGCGCACCGAAGGCCTCAGTGCGCCGGTCAGCGCCACCCAGACCCGGGACGGCGCCCAGGGCGTGGCGCTCTACCGGGCCAACATGCTGCCGCGCCTGCTGCACCCCCGGGAGCGGCGCACCACGGTGCCGGTGCAGCTGCTGGTGGCGCGCCGCGACCGCTATGTGGGCCCGGCGCTGCTGGACAGCGTGCCGCCCTGGACCGGCCAGTTGTGGCGCCGGGAGCTGAACACCGGCCACTGGGGCCCGTTGCTGGGCCACGCACCGCTGACCGCCCGCTATCTAAAAGCCTTTATCGAGCATATTGAAGGGGCGCCGGCGGACGCGGCCCTGCAGCGGGCCCGGGTGACCGCCGCCGACGGACCGGACAGCGGCAAGCTGGTGGTGATCACCGGCGCCGGTTCCGGCATCGGCGAGCAAACGGCGCTGGCGTTCGGCGCCCGGGGCGCCACCGTGCTGTGCACCGACATTGATCCGGATTCCGCCGCGCGCACCGCGGGCAAAATCCAGGACGCCGGCGGCCAGGCCCTGAGCCGCAAGACCGACGTCGGCAACAGCCGCTCCATGGAGGCGCTGGCGCGCTACGTGGACAAGGAGCTGGGCGCCCCGGACGTGGTCGTCAATAACGCCGGCATCGGCCTGGCCGGCCCGCTGCTGGACACCACCGTACAGGACTGGAAGCAGGTGCTGGACGTGAACCTGTGGGGTGTGATCCACGGCTGCCGGCTGTTCGCCCGGCAGATGGTGGACCAGGCCAAGAGCGGCCATATCGTCAACGTCTCTTCGGCGTCCGCCTATCTGCCGTCCCGGGCGCTGCCGGCCTACGCCACCAGCAAATCCGCGGTGCTGATGCTCACCGAGTGCCTGCGCGCGGAACTGGCGGACCAGGGCATCGGTGTGTCGGCGATCTGCCCCGGCATCATTGATACACCGATCACCGGCCGGGCCCGCTTCGTCGGTGTCGACGACGACGAGCAGAGCCGCCGCCGCGACGCCGCCCAACGGCTTTACCACAAGCGCGGCTTCACCGCCGACCGGGTGGCCCGCGCCATCGTCGACGCGGTGCAGGGCAACCGCGCCGAAGTGCCGGTGAGCGTGGAGGCCAGCGGCATGCGTCTGATCGGCCGCTGGGCACCGGGCCTGGCGCGCCGCCTGGCCCGCCTGGACGTGGCGCCATGACGATGGCGTCCCGGATGCATGGCACCGGGCCGGCAACCGGTCTATCATCGCGCTCATGAGTTCTTCACGGAAATCCCCGGCGGCGATTCTACGCCGCCTCAAGCAAAGCGCGCCCGACGGTAAAGGCGAACTTCCGGAGCTGGAAAAGCGCCAGGAGTTCACCATCGACCAGCTGGCCCGCGAAGCCGGCTCCACGGTGCGCAACGTGCGCGCCTACCAGGACCGGGGCCTGCTGCCGCCGCCGGAAAAGCGCGGCCGCACCGGCATTTACACCGATGTGCATCTGGCCCGCCTGAAGATCATCGGCGCGCTGCTGGAGCGCGGCTACACGCTCAACAACATCCGCGATCTGCTCAGCGCCTGGGAACAGGGCCGCGACCTGAACGACATTCTCGGCCTGGAGGTGGCGGTGACCTCCTGGCAGAACCCGGAGGTTCCCTCCTACAAGGACTATCAGGACCTGATCGACGATTTCGGCGAGGACATCACCCCGGAGGTGATGACCAAGGCGGTGTCGCTGGGCTATATGATCCCCGAAGGCATGCGCCTGCGCGTGCCCTACCCGCGCATCTACAACGCCGGCAAGGAGCTGGTGGAAAACGGTGTGCCCTTGGACGCGGTGCTCACCCATGTGCGGCTGGTGCGCCAGGAAGTGGACAAGCTCGCCGAACGCTTTATCGACATGATCGTCGAGCACCTGGTGGACGAGAAGTACGGGCCCAACAGCCTGCCCGAAGGCGAGGACGTGGCGCGCTTGGCGGAATTCATCACCCGCATCCGCCCGCTCGCCGAGGCGGTGGTCAACGACGAGTTGGGCCGGGTGCTGGAGAAGAGCATCAACAAGGTGCTGGTGGACCGGCTGGAGAACGTGCTGGCGCATTTGGAAAAGCACCACTAGAACGAACACCCACCCTCTCTGGAATCCCGCCAGCAAGCTTTGCTTGCCTTTCGCGGGCGGGGCCCGCTCCCACCGGGCCCGCGGTCAGGAGTATTGAGCGATCACCCGGTCGCGGATCGAGGGCTTGATGTTGGCCCGGCTCATGTCGCCGTCGTAGTGCGCCACCACGCGGTGGTCCATCACCCGGAACCACAGCGGCGGTATCCACGCCAGCAGGATCATCGAGGCGTAGCCGCCGGGCAGCTGCGGTGATTCGTCGAAGTGCCGCAGGGCCTGGTAGCTGCGCGTCGGGTAGGCGTGGTGGTCGGAGTGGCGCTGCAGCTGATACAGAAAGATGTTGGTGACCCGGCGGTTGGAGTTCCAGGAGTGCTCCGGCCGGCACCGTTCGTAGCGTCCGTTTTCCTTCTTCTGCCGCAGCAGGCCGTAGTGCTCCAGGTAGTTCACCACCTCCAGCAACTGGAAACCGAACAGGCTCTGGATAATCAGGAACGGCAGCACCGCCCAGCCCAGCCAGACGATCAGCGCGCCCCATAACAGCACCGACAGGCCCCAGGCCTGCAGGTTGTCGTTGCGCCAGTGCCACACCGATTTGCCCTGGCGCTCCAGGCGCTGCTTTTCCAGGTGCCAGGCGGATTTCAGGCTGCCCAGCACGGTGCGCGGCAGAAACTCCCAGAAGGTTTCCCCGAAGCGGGACGAGGCCGGGTCCTCCGGCGTGGACACCCGCACATGATGGCCGCGGTTGTGCTCGACGAAGAAGTGCCCGTAGAACACCGGCGCCAGCGCCAGTTTGGCCAGCCACTTCTCCAGGCGGTCGTTCTTGTGGCCCAGCTCGTGGCCGGTATTGATGGCGATGCCGGTGGCGCAGCCGGTGGAGATCGCCAGCCCCAGGTAGCTGTACCAGGGCAGGGCCCAGGTGCCGGCCACCCAGGCGGCGTAGACGAAAGCGCCGTACAGCATCGGCACCGAGATATAGACCGCATAGCGGTAATAGCGGTCATTCTCCAGCTCGCTGACCCGGTCTTCCGGCGGGTTGGCGGTTTCCTCGCCGAGGATCACGTCGAACAGGGGAATCACCCCGAACACGAACAGAAACCCGAACCACCACATCACCGGCCAGCCGGTGAGCTGGACCATCTGCACCGCGCCCACCGGCAACAGCATGGTGAGGGTGCTCAGTAACCACCAATAACGGCGGGTGTCCCGCCATTCCGTATTCATCGCCGCCGTATTCATGTTGTTATCCTCCTGGCCGGCCTCTGGTTATTTCATCATCAAACCCGCCATTGAACACTGTCAATATGAAAGCCGTTGCTTTTTAACCGGCGGGTAGCATTTCGCTGGCTTTTTGTAGCTTCGCCTCCCGCGACTTGAACCATCGTGCCAATCTGGCGATGAACCCCTACATCCCATAAAACAATAACCGGGAGGCGGTATGATTCATCGACTGATGCTCAGCGTGTTGCTGGCCCTTTTTCTCAGCGCCTGCGGAGGCGGCGGCGGCAGCAACGGCGGCGGCGCCCCCAGCCCCAATAACCCGGCGCCACCGCCGGAGCCGGAACCCGAAGAACCCGCCGAGCCCACCCTGCCCGAGCAGCGCCCTTCCCAGGTCAGCGCGCCGTTCGCCGACTACGGCCGGGTGCTCAATGTGCTGCCGCCCGGCCAGGACGACAACGGCGGCCTGAGCAACCTGACCGCCGACATTCCCGGCCTCTCCGACCTGATCAGCACGCTGCTCGATGACCTGGTGGCGGAAACCGGCCTGGTGCCGGCGCTCAGTAAAGAGCCGCACTTCGACGACCAGCTGGACCTGTACGACGCGCTGGTGCGCAGCCCCGAGAACCTCACCGACGGCGAGCTCGGCGACTACTTCAAGGACGCGCCGCTGCTGGCGCCGGACGCCGGCGACTGGGAAAGCGAGATCACGGTGGCGGCGGGCAACCGCAGCGTGGCGATCAAGCGCGACCGCTTCGGCGTGCCGCATATCTTCGGCGACAGCCGCCCCGATGCCCTGTTCGGCACCGGCTACGTGACCGCCGCCGACCGCCTGTTCCTGCTCGACGTGCTGCGCCGCGCCGGACGCGGCGAACTGTCGAAGTTCCTCGGCCCGGCTGACTTCTCCTTCGACCGGGACATCGCCGTGGACGCGCCCTACCGGGAGGAAGACCGCACCGAACAGATCGCCAACGCCATCGCCCGCTTCGGCGACGACGGCGCGCAGATCTACCAGGACGCCGTCCACTATGTGGCAGGCCTCAACAAGTACGTGGAAGACGTGCGGAGCGGCCTGCTCGAAGCGCCCATTGAGTACGTGGGCCTGGGCGTGCAACTGGAGCCCTTCGTGATCGAGGACGTGGTGGCCATCGCCACCCTGATCCAGGGCATCTTCGCCGGCGGCGGCGGCGGCGAGCACGACAACGTGCTGCTGCTTCAGGCGCTGCGCGAGCAGACCGGCTCCGACCAGGCCGCCTGTGAACTGTGGCGCGACCTGCGCCACGCCACCGACGGTGAATCCTCGGTGACCACCGAGCGGCGCTTCGCCACCCAGTCGCCGCCGGAGATCGACGAGACGCTGTGTCCGCTGTCCGGCGAACTGGCCGGCCGCTTCCCGGGCGCGGTGCTGTTCGACGCTGGCTCCTTCCAGAGCTACCAGCCGCTGACCACCGAGCCCTGCGGCCGCCCGGGCCAGCCCACCTGCCCCACGGCGGTGGGTAATGTGCCGGCCCTGCCGGGCACCGGCGCCGTGGGCGGCTTGCTGGACGCGGTCGGTGAATTGCTCGGCGGCCTGCTGTCACTGGCGTCGTCCGACCTGCCGGACGGCGAACCGACCCTGGCGGCCCGCTGGGCGCGGGGCACCATCGAGTTCGATGAACTGTGGCGCGACACCCCCGAGCCCACCGCCCTGCCCGGCACGCTGAGCGACGCCCAGCGGCTCGCGGTGCGCGAGCGGGTGGGCCAGCTGGCCAAAGGCGTGGCGGGCCTGCGCGACGGCTTCCCCAACGCCATCTCCAACGCCCTGCTGCTCAACGGCGAACACAGCGCCAGCGGCCGGCCGCTGGCGGTGTTCGGCCCGCAAACCAGTTACTTCGTGCCCCAGTTGCTGCTGGAAATGTCGGTGCACGGCGGCGACATCAACAGCCGCGGCATGACCTTCACCGGCCTGCCCTATGTGGTGATCGGGCGCGGCCCGGATTTCGCCTGGAGCGCCACCTCCGGCAGCTCGGACCTCACCGACGTGCGCGTGGTGCGCCTGTGCCAGCCCGCCGAGGCGCCGGCCCACGGCGAAGGCGGCTACCAGGTGGGCGGCCAGTGCCGGCCCTTCGATGTGATCGACGAGACCTGGGCGGCGCGCTGGAACCTGGCGGTGCCCACCGACGACCCGGCCACCATCGGCCAGAACGTGGCGGTGCAGCGCCGCGTGATCCGCACCGCCGAGTACGGCCCGGTGATCGGCTTCGCCGCCGTGGGCGGCCAGCCGGTGGCGCTGACCCGCCAGCGCAGCACCTATTTCGCCGAACTGGATACCGCGCTGCCGTTCCTGCAGGCGACCCGCAACGACGTCCACGACGTGCGCAGCTTCCAGGAGGTGTTCAACAACACCACCGGCAGTTTCAACTGGTTCTACATCGACGACCGCGACATCGCCTTTTTCCATTCCGGCCTCTATCCGCGCCGTGCCGCCGGGGTACACCCGGAGCTGCCCAGCTGGGGCAACGGCCAGTTCGACTGGCAGGGCTTCATCGACCTGGAGGCGCACCCCAACGACGCCAACCCGGAGCGCGGCTACCTGGCCAGCTGGAACAACCGCCCGGCCCGCGACTGGTGGGCCGCCGACGCCAACGCCACCTACAGCTCGGCCCACCGCAACGACATGCTCGACGTGCGCCTGCGGGATCTGGTGCAACAGGGCAACGTGACCCGCGCCAACATGGTGGAGGCCATGGGCGACGCGGCGGTGGTCGATCTGCGCGGCCAGGAGGTGCTGCCCAAGGCCCTGGCGCTGCTGCAAAGCACGCCGGTCACCGGCGACGAGGCCTCGGTGGTGGAGATGATGCAGGCCTGGGTGGACGGCGGCGCCTACCGGCGCGACCGGGACGGCGACGGCGAATACGACGCCCAGGCGGAAGTGGCGCTGATGGACGCCTGGTACACCCGCATGATCGAGACGCTGCTGCCGCAGGTCACCGCTCTGGAAGACACGACGGCCGGCAATGTGTCGCTGGTGGGCCGCGACAATGCGCCCGGCGCCGGCGGCTCGGCCTACCAGAACGGCTACTACGGCTACCTGGAGCGGGTGCTGGAACAGGCCCTGGGCGACAGCGCACAGCCCTACCAGCGGCTGCGCTGCGCGGACAGCGACCGCGCCGAGGTCTGCCGCGCCGCCCTGGCGGAAAGCCTGACGCTGGCCCTGGACGATCTCGGCGGCCTGGCGAACCGGGACAACTGGGACGTGGACGAAAGCCTGGACGCCATCCAGCACCGCGCCATCGGGCTCTCCTCGGTGCCGGCGATCCACTGGCAGAACCGCCCCACCTTCCAACAGGTGGTGGAGTTCACCAACCACCGCTGAGGCCGCTCCGTAGAGAGATGCGGGCAGTGTTATATGCCGCGGCGGCGGAGTACTCTCTTCCCATCGATCAACGCCATGGAGGCGAAGCGAATGCGTTGGATGATCTACGGTGCCAATGGCTACACTGGCGAGCTGATCGCCCGCAATGCCCGCGGCCAGGGACTGAAGCCGATCCTGGCCGGCCGCCGGGAGGCCAAGGTGGCGCCGCTCGCCGAGCAGGAGGGGCTGGAGTACCGGGTGTTTTCCCTGGACGACCCGGACACCCTGGCGGACGAGCTGGCCGACGTGGATCTGGTGCTGCACTGCGCCGGCCCGTTTTCGCGCACCAGCCGGGCGATGCTGGAAGGTTGTCTCAAGGCGCGCACCCACTATCTGGACATCACCGGCGAAGTGGCGGTGTTCGAGCATGTGTTCGCCCAGGCGGCGCGCGTCGAGCAGGCCGGCATCATCGCCTGCCCGGGGGTCGGTTTCGATGTGATTCCTACCGATTGCGTGGCCGCCCGCCTCAAGGAAGCCCTGCCCGATGCCCGCGAGCTGTCGCTGGGCTTCTCCACTCGCTCGGGCCTGTCCCCCGGCACCGCCAAAACCCTTGTGGAAGGCCTCGCCGACGGCGGCCGCGCCCGTATCAAGGGGCAACTCGCCGAGGTGCCGCTGGGCTGGAAGGTACGGCGCATTGATTTCGGCGCCGGCCCGCAATGGGCCATGACCATCCCCTGGGGCGACGTGACCACCGCCTGGCAGAGCACCGGGATTGAAAACATTCAGGTGTTCGTGCCGGCGCCGCGCTGGCTGATCTGGGCCGCCAAGGCCGGCAACGTGACCCGACCGCTGATGTCGCTGCCGGTGATTCAAGGCTATTTAAAGTCCCTGGTGGACCGTCGCGTGAAAGGGCCGGACGAGCAAACCCGCGCCCGCCTGACCACCCACGTTTGGGGCGAGGCGCGTAACGGCGCCGGCGAACAGCGGGTGATCCGGCTGCGCACCGCCAATGGCTACGCGCTGACCGTGGACGGCGCCCTGGCGGTGCGGCGCTTTATCGAGGAACAGGCACCCGCCCCCGGCTGCTATACGCCCTCGAAACTCTGCGGCGCTCAACTGGTGGAGGAGCTGCCGGGATCCGGGCACTTCGAAGTAAGTGAGTGCTGACACTCGTCGGCCATGATGCACACCGCTTATGCCGTTCGATGATTCTTATGCATTTGTTTAATTGACGGGCCGGCGTTAGCGTGTCCGTTTCACTGAGCTATTTTTATAACAGGCACTATTCGGGAGATAAGCATGCGCGCCATTCTCTGCAAGGAACTGGGGCCGGCGGACAAGCTGGTGATCGAGGACGTACCGTCACCCCAGGTGAGCGGTGACGGGGTCAAAGTGAAAGTGAAGGCGGCCGGCCTGAACTTTCCCGACACCCTGATTATTGAAGGCAAGTACCAGATCAAACCGGAGCTGCCGTTCTCACCGGGCGGCGAAATGGCCGGCGAGATCATCGAGGTGGGTCCGGACGTGAAAAACCTGAAGCCCGGCATGCGGGTCATGGGCCTGACCGGCTACGGCTCCTTCGCCGAGGAGATGGTGATCGGCGAAAGCCGCGTGATCCCGGTGCCCGACGGCATGAAGGACGAAACCGCCGCCGCCTTCAGCATGGTCTACGGCACCAGCTATCACGCCCTCAAGCAGCGCGCCAACATTCAGCCCGGCGAGACCCTGCTGGTGCTGGGCGCCAGCGGCGGCGTGGGCCTCGCCGCGGTGGAGCTGGGCAAGGCCATGGGCGCCAAGGTGATCGCCGCCGCCAGCAGCGACGACAAGCTGCTGGTGGCCAAGGAAGCCGGCGCCGACGACCTGATCAACTACACCGACGAAGACCTCAAGGAAGCGCTCAAGAGCCGCTACCCGCAGGGCATCGACGTGATCTACGACCCGGTGGGCGACCGCTTCACCGAGCCGGCGTTGCGCAACATGGCCTGGAACGGCCGCTTCCTGATCGTCGGCTTCGCCGCCGGCGAGATTCCCAAGATCCCCGCCAACCTGACCCTGCTCAAGGGCTGCAGCGTGGTGGGCGTGTTCTGGGGCGCCTTCACCGCCAAGGAGCCGAAAGCGCACATCCAGAACGTGAAGGAACTGATGCAGCTGTTCGCCGACGGCAAGATCAATCCGCGCGTCAGCGAGGTGTTCCCTTTCGAGCAGTACGAAGACGCCCTGGCGGCGCTGAGCTCGCGCCGCGCCAAGGGCAAGGTGGTTCTCAAGGTCAGCGACTAAGTCGCTGCCGGAGCCCCGCCACTCTGGTCGATGATCTTGCCGGGCGCGCCCTCCAGCAGGGCCGCCCGCAGATCATCGGGCACCGTGGTTTTCTCGAACGGTTCGGTGGTCATCAACACATAGACCACTTCCGCCCGGCACAGTGTGGTGCCGTCTTCCGCCTTCACCAGTTCGTGTTCCAGCGTGAACGAGCTGTTGCCTACCTTGAGCGTGCGCACGTGCACGTCGATGACGTCGTCGAAGCGCGCCGGCGCCTGCCATTCCAGGGTCATTTTCACCACCTGGTTGTCCAGCCCCCGGGCCAGCAACGCCTTGTAGTCCCGCCCCAGGGAGCGCATGAACTCGGTCATCGCCAGGTCCACGTAGTCCGCGTAGCGGGCATTGAACACCACCAGTTGGGCATCGCATTCGTTGTAGCGGACCCGGAAACGGAAGCGGAAGCGCTCGCTCATGAAAACTCCTATTCAAGTTGTTCGGGCATGCCCGCGCGGCGCCGTTCCGCGAGCCACTGGCTGCGCGTGATGGCGGCGTCCTCGCCGGACATGCGGCTGATGATCTCAAAGAAATTCTGCCGGTACTCGTCTTTCATGACCTGGTCACGGGCCTTGATGCGCACGGCGTAGACACTTTGCACGTTCTGGTGATCAAAGGCACGCCACTGCTGTTGGTCCTTGAGCAGCGTGTAGCTGTGGCCCTCCAGGGCACGCCGCACGTTGCCGGAGGCGAAGCTGCCGGCCCGTTCCACCGCCTCTTTCCACTGGTAGACGATGCTGTAGGCCGATGCCGCCGAAGTGGAGGGACGGGTGCGGTAGCGCTGGGAGAATTCTTCCACGAACTGCTGGCCGCGCTCAAAGCCGTATTCGTAGGGTACGTTCCAGGTCCAGGGCGCGGCGCCGATCACGCCGGCCATGATGAAGGGCCCGGTCTGCTCGACCATGCTGAGGGTGAGATTGGGCACCACGATCTGCATCCGTTCGGGCAGCTTTTTCTGCTGGGCGATGGTCATGCCGCGCACCATCTGCTCGCCGAACAGCACCATCACCAGGACGTCCGCGTCGCTGTCCGCCGCCGCCTGCATGGCTTCTTCGATTTCGTGGTAGCGGCCGCCGGGGAACGGCACCAGCACCGAGCCGTGGCGCTCGCCGTCCTTGGTGTCGGTGAACTCCCGCATGGAGGCTTCGGTGGTGTGGCCCCAGGTGTAGTCGGCGGTGACGTAGAAGTACTTCTTGTCCTGGTACTCGCGCTTGAGGTAGTCGCCCAGCACCCGCGCCGCCATCCAGGCGTTGTAGCACTCGCGGAACATGCCCAGGTGGCCGTCCTTGCCGGTGGTATCGTTGGAATAGGTGAGCGTGCCGAAGTAGAGCAGGTCGTGCTTGCGCGCCTGCTTGCTGGCGGCGATGGCGACGCCGCTGGACGAGCCGCCGAACAGCATGGCCGCGCCTTCGGCGGCGAGCTCGTCCCCATTGCGCCGGGAGCGCTCCGCCTGGGAGGCGGAATCCCGTTCGATCAGTTCCAGCGGCCGGCCGCGCACGCCGCCGGCGGCGTTGAGTTCATCAATTGCCATCAGGGCGCCGCGCTTTTGCATCAGCCCCTCTTCACTGTATTCACCGGTGTGCGGGTAGTTAAGGCCCAGCTTCACCGGCGTGGCCGCGTGCGCGGCGCTCGCCAGCAAGCAGGCGGCAACGATACCCAAGCTTTTTTTGAGTCCCATGGCGGTTCCCCAGAATTGTTGTTATGTGCTTGTGGCCGCGGTGACAGCGGACCCGCAGGCCTCTTACGAGACAACTAGCACGCCCCCTGAAAACGGTGTTATTAGCCTTTGGTCGAGCGGACGCCGGCGGAGCGTGACCGGTCAGTATTGAGCCCGGGCATACCGGAGAGTATGCTTCCTGGCCAAATTTAAAACAAAATTCCACTTTAACGGAATTCCAGCTAATCGGGAGAGACCCATGACCGCGGTAAGTGAAGCGATGCCCGTCTACGCACCAGAAATGGACGCGGAGGCCTTTGTATCCGTGCCCGAACGCCTGCAGCAGCTGGCGGCGGCCCAGCCGGACAAACCGGCGGTGTACGACGAAACCGGCATGCTCACCTGGCGTCAGTTCGTGGATAACGTGAACCGGGTGGCCAACCGCCTGCGCGCCGCCGGTCTGCAGCGCGGCGAGACCGTGGCCGGCCTGTCCGAGAACAGCGCCCGCTACCTGACCCTGTTCATGGGCACCCTCACCGCCGGCGGCTGCATGGTGCCGCTGTCCGGCATGGCCGCCGGCGAAACCCTGGCGCTGATGGTCAACGACTGCGACGCGCGTTTTCTGTTCGTGTCCGCCAAGCACCGCGACCTGATCGAGCCGCTGCTCGACGGGCTCGACAACATTGATAAGAACACCCGCATCAGCCTGGATTTCCAGGCCGACGGCTGGCTGGCCTTCGAGGATTGGCTGGGCGACCCGGCCACGGACGCGCCGGACCACACGCCGTCGCTGGACGACCCGTTCAACATCATCTACAGCTCCGGCACCACCGGGGTGCCCAAGGGCATTCTCCACGATCACCGCCTGCGCGCCCGTCAGCTGGAGCGCGTGGCGGCCCTGGGCTACGACGACACGGCGGTGAACCTGGTGTCCACGCCGCTGTACTCCAACACCACCCTGGTGTCGGTGCTGCCCACCCTGTTCGGTGGCGGTACCATCGTCAGCATGGCCAAGTTCGACGCCCACCGGTTCCTGGAGCTGGCCGAGCAGCACCGCGTCACCCACGCCATGCTGGTGCCGGTGCAGTACCAGCGCATTCTGGCCGAACCGGATTTCGACCGCTTCGACCTGAGCAGCTTCAAGGTGAAATTCTCCACCAGCGCGCCGCTGCGCGCCCACGTGATCGCCGACGCCATGGCGCGCTGGCCGGGCAACATTCTGGAGTTCTACGGCCTCACCGAGGGCGGCGTGACCACCACCCTGAACTGCGCCGAGAACCCCACCAAATGGGCCACCGTGGGCAAGGCCAGCCCGGGCTGCGAGCTGCGCATTATCGGCGAGGACCTGAAAGAGCTGCCCGCCGGCGAGATCGGCGAGATCGTGGGCCGCAGCGGCGCCATGATGCGCGGCTACTACAAGCGTGAAGACAAGACCAGCGAGCTGCTGTGGACCAGCCCCGAGGGCGAGGTGTTCTACCGCACCGGCGACATGGGACGCCTGGACGAGGACGGCTTCCTGTCGGTGCTCGACCGCCGCAAGGACATGATCATTTCCGGCGGCTTCAACGTCTACGCGGAGGACCTGGAGAAGGTGCTGCTCAAGGACGACGACGTGGTGGACGCGGCGGTGATCGCGGTACCCAGCGAGCAGTGGGGGGAAACGCCCCTGGGCCTGGTGGTACTGCGCGAGGGCGCCGAGGGCGACCTGGAGGCGATCCGCGAGCGGGCCAACCAGCAACTGGGCAAGGGGCAGCGTTTGTCCGGCCTGGAGCGCCGCGACGAGCTGCCGCGCAGCACTATCGGCAAGATCCTCAAGCGCGAGCTGCGCGACCCGTACTGGAAGGATCTGGAACAGAGCAAGCGGGACTGAGCGCGCCCGCGCTCACCCGCGCTACAGCAGGTTCTCGATCGGCAGCAGCGCGCACAGTTGCGACGCCAGCCGCCGCAACGGACTGACCCGGGGTTCGCTTCGGTACTGAAACGGGCCCCGCTCGTCGCCGGCGCCCCATAGCAGCCCCTGGTCGTCACTCGTGACCCGGTAGCTGTTCTGGGGCGCCATCCCTTCCTCCACGAACGCCGCCACCTCGCCGGCCAGCGCTTCGCTGTCCACGTAGTAGCCCATCTCCGTGTTCACGTTCACCGAGCGCGGGTCCAGGTTGAACGAGCCCACGAACAGCTCCTTGCGGTCGAGCACCATGGCTTTGGTGTGCAGGCTGGACTTGGAGCGGCCCCGGCCGCGCAACAGCCGGGCGTGGTGGCGGCGGGCGCGGGCGTTGGCCTGCAGCTCGTGGACCTCGACGCCGCCGCGCAGCAGCGCCGGGCGGTAGCGGGCGTAGGCGGCGTGGGCGGCGATCACGTCGTTGGTGGCCAGGCTGTTGGTGAGCAGCGCCACCCGGCAGCCGTTGCGGTGCATGTCGGCCAGGGCGGCGGTGAATTCGTCCCCGGGGATAAAGTAGCTGGCCTCGATCAGGATCTCGTTCAGGGAGCGCTGCCCGAGCAGCCGGCCGAGCTGGTCGCCCATCAAGCGCTGGGTGGCGCCCTTGGCCTTGTCCGGCGGATCGAACAGCAGCGCGGCCGGCGCCTGAATCTGCCGTCGGTCGGCGGCGCCGAGAACGTCTTCGAAATGGGCGACATCCTGCTCGTAACGGTAGGGAAAACCGTCCAGGCTTTTACGCCACGCCACCAGCTGCTGCCACAACCGATCGGCGTGGACCCGCGAGCGGCGGCGCAGGGAGCGCAGGCGCACGCAGACGTCGCTGTCCCAGTAGGCGTCGAAGGCGGCGCGGGTTTCCGCCACGATCGGCCCCCGGGCGTAGATGTCCAGGTCGCGGAAGTTGGCTTCCGGGTGGACACCGAAGTAGTGCTCGGACAGGTTGCGGCCGCCGACGATGGCCCGCTCGCCGTCCACGATCCAGGCCTTGTTGTGCATCCGGTGGTTGAGCCGGGGGGCGTGATAGAGCCACTGAATAAAGTGCTTGTAGCGGCCCCGGAACGGGTTGAACAGCCGGATTTCCACGTTCGGGTGCGCGTTCAGCGCCGCCCATTTCACATCCCGGCCGAGCTGGTTGGCGTGGTCGAGCAGCAGCCGCACCTTGACGCCCCGGCGGGCCGCTTCCAGGGCCCGGTAGACCAGCAGCTTGCCGATCCGGTCGTCCTCCCAGACGTAGTACTGCAGGTCCAGGGTGCGCTGGGCCAGCCGCGCGGTGGCGGCGCGCAGCACGAAGGCTTCCTCGCTGTCCGCGACCAGACAAAAGTGAGAGTTCTCGACATTCTGGCGGGGGGCACCTTGCCCGTGCCCCTGGGCTTGCTCACT
The DNA here is from genome assembly GCF_964221125.1 of Alloalcanivorax sp. NCBI lineage: Bacteria > Pseudomonadati > Pseudomonadota > Gammaproteobacteria > Oceanospirillales > Alcanivoracaceae > Alloalcanivorax > Alloalcanivorax sp. The sequence continues at coordinate 4,669 of NZ_CAXPXK010000016.1, read as the reverse complement.
CATCAACGCTTGAGGTTATCGCGGATTTCGCGCAGCAGCAGAATGTCTTCCGGCACCTCGGGGGTGGGCGGCGGCTCCACCGGGGCGGCCTGTTCTTCCTTGCGCTTGACCCGGTTGAGCCCGCGCACCAGGAAGAACACCGCCCAGGCGACGATCAGGAAGCTGATCACGTTGTTGATAAATACGCCGTAGTTGAGCGTCACCGCGCCCGCCGCCTGGGCGTCGGCCAGGGTGGCGAAGGGCCCCTCGCCCTTGAGCATCAGGAACAGATCGACGAAATCCACGTCCGCCAGGAGCAGCCCCACCGGCGGCATGATCACATCCGACACCAGGCTCTTGGCGATGGTGCCGAAGGCGCCGCCGATAATGATCCCCACGGCCATATCGACCACATTGCCGCGCACGGCGAATTCACGGAATTCCTTGATCATGCTCATCGTCATCGCTCCCTTTATGACCGGACCGGTCCCGGCTGGAAGTATGGTAGCCCGGATGCGCGCCGCGGCGAAACGGTTAGCGGCGTTGTCGCCATCCACACGGTGGGCGGCGCACAATCACGGGAGTGGCGGGCCGTGCTCACCGGGAGGCCGATGTAACATTCTCTCTCCGGATGCATCCAAGGTTCGCTAAAGGAGGCAACTATGATGCGCGTATTGGTTTTCCTAATGGTGTTGGTGGCCGGGCCGGCCATGGCCGCCCAGGCCAGCGCCGTGTTCGCCGGCGGCTGCTTCTGGTGTACCGAAGCGGATTTCGAAAAGCTGGACGGCGTGTCCGAAGCGATCAGCGGCTACGCCGGCGGCGAAGAGGTGGACCCCACCTACCAGCAGGTGGCCGGTGGGCAAACCGGCCACACCGAGGTGGTGAAGGTGCTCTACGACCCGGAGGTGGTGAGCTACGAGAACCTGCTCGCCTGGTTCTGGAAGCACATCGACCCGACCGACCCGGACGGCCAGTTTATTGACCAGGGCTCGCAGTACCGCAGCGCGATCTTCTACCAGAACGACGAGGAGCGTGCGCTGGCGGAAGCGTCCAAAAAGGCCCTCGATGAGAGCGGCCGTTTCGATAAGGAGGTGGTCACCGAGATCGTGCCGTTGAAAGCGTTTTACGAAGCCGAGGACTACCACCAGGACTATTACAAGAAGAGTGCCCTGCGCTATAAGTTCTATCGCTACAACTCAGGCCGTGATCAGTTTCTGGAGAAGCACTGGGAAGACCCGGACGCACGCCCCTGGCTGAACGCCTCGGTGGAGGAAGAAGAGGAACAGGAAGAGCTGGATCTGGGTGCGCCCTGGGAAGGCCCGGAGAAGTTCAAGCGCCCTTCCGATGAGGTGCTCAAGAAGGCGCTGCCGGAGATCGCCTTTCAGGTGACGCGTGACGACGCCACCGAGCGGGCGTTCAAGAACCCGTATCACGACCTGAAGAAAGAAGGCATCTATGTGGACGTGATCAGCGGCGAGCCGTTGTTCTCCTCCACGGACAAGTACGATTCCGGCACCGGCTGGCCGAGCTTCACCCGGCCCATCGACGACCGCTTCGTGACCACCCGCGAAGACAACAGTCTGTGGTGGGCCACCCGCACCGAGGTGCGCAGCCGCTACGCGGATTCGCACCTGGGCCATGTGTTCGACGACGGGCCGGCGCCCACCGGCCAGCGCTGGTGCATGAACTCCGCCGCCATGGAGTTCATCCCCCGCGAGAAGATGGAAGAGCTCGGCTACGGGGAGTATCTGTCCCTGTTCGAAGACTAGGGCCGGTTACTCCACGGTGACCGATTTGGCGAGGTTGCGCGGCTGATCCACATCGGTGCCGCGCAGCACCGCCACATGGTAGCTGAGCAGTTGCAGCGGCACGGTGTAGACGATCGGCGCGATGCTTTCCGGCACCGCCGGCATGTTCAGCACATGAATGCCCTCGCCCTCTTTAACGTGGGCGTTCTTGTCGGCGAACACATAGAGTTCGCCGCCCCGGGCACGCACTTCCTGCAGGTTCGACTTCAGCTTTTCCAGCAGCTGGTCGTTGGGCGCCACCGCCACCACCGGCATTTCCTTATCCACCAGGGCCAGCGGGCCGTGTTTGAGCTCCCCGGCCGGGTAGGCCTCGGCGTGGATATAGGAGATTTCCTTGAGCTTGAGCGCCCCTTCCATGGCCACCGGGAAGTGCACGCCGCGGCCCAGGAACAGGGTGTGGTGCTTTTCCACGAAGGCGCGCGACAGGGTTTCGATGGGCTTGTCCAGGGCCGCCGCCTGCTCCAGAAGATTGGGCAGCTGACGCAGTTCGGACAGAATCGTTTCGATCTGGTCGTCGCCCAGGCCCTTACGGCGGCCCAGGGCCAGCACCAGCATCATCAGCCCGGTGAGCTGGGTGGTGAACGCCTTGGTGGACGCCACGCCGATTTCCGGCCCGGCCTTGGTGAGAAACACCAGCTCGGACTCGCGCACCAGCGAGGAACCGTCCACGTTGCAGATCGCCAGGCGACCGACGTAATCCTTGCCGCCGGTGTCGCGCAGCGCGGCCAGGGTATCGGCGGTTTCACCACTCTGTGAAATGGTGACGAACAGGGTGCCTTCCGGCACCACGTGCCGGCGGTAGCGGAATTCGCTGGCCACTTCCACCTGGCAGGGAATGCCCGCCATGGCTTCCAGCCAGTAACGGGCCACCATGCCGGCGTGGTAGCTGGTGCCGCAGGCGACAATTTGCACCGTGCGTACCCGGTCGAAGATGGCGGCGGCGCTGTCGCCGAAGGCGGCGCTCACCGCGTCGGGCGAATCGATACGTCCTTCCAGGGTGCGCTGGATGGCGGCGGGCTGCTCGAAGATTTCCTTCTGCATGTAGTGCCGGTACGGCCCTTTGTCGGCGTCCTCGTGGGTGCCGTCCAGTTCGTGGACGGTACGCTCCGCCGGCTCACCGTCGGCGTCGGTGATGGTGACGGCGTCCACGGTGACGTCCACCAGATCGCCCTCTTCAAGAAAGATGAAGCGGTTGGTCACCGGCAACAGGGCCAGCTGATCGGAGGCCACGTAGTTTTCGTCGATGCCCAGGCCCACCACCAGCGGCGAACCGGAGCGCACCGCCACCAGCCGGTCGGGTTCATTCTGGTCGATCACGCCCAGCGCATAGGCGCCGTGCAGACGCGCCACGCTGGCGCGTACCGCGGCCACCAGATTGCCGGTGTCCTTGAGGGCGCGGTGGATCAGGTGGGCGATCACCTCGGTGTCGGTCTGCGAGCTGAAGGCGTAACCGTCGGCTTCCAGTTCGTCCTTGAGTTCCTGGAAGTTCTCGATGATGCCGTTGTGTACCACCGCCAGACCGTTACCGGACATATGCGGGTGGGCGTTGTCCTCGGACGGACGGCCATGGGTGGCCCAGCGCGTGTGTGCGATACCCAGGAAGCCGGCGCTGTTCTGCTCGCGCACCGCCGCTTCCAGCGCCGCCACCTTGCCCTGGCGGCGCACGCGGAGCAGGCCCTGGTCGTTGAGCAGGGCCACGCCCGCACTGTCGTAGCCCCGATATTCCAGGCGCTTCAGGCCGGTGATCAGGATGTTGCTGACATTACGATGGGCAATGGCGCCGACGATTCCACACATGTGCTTTTCCTTTTTGTCCGTTCCGTGCCTATTTCTTTTCCGGCCGCGACCAGTTCTGAATGTTGCGCTGCTGGCCACGGGCCACCGCCAGGCCCTGGTCGGGCACGTCCTTGGTCACCACGCTGCCGGCGCCCACGGTGGCATTCTCGCCGATGGTGACCGGCGCCACCAGCGACGAATTGGAACCGATAAAGGCACCGTCCTTCATCACCGTCTGGAACTTGTTCACGCCATCGTAGTTGCAGGTAATGGTGCCGGCGCCCACGTTGACGCCCTTGCCGATACGGCTGTCGCCAATGTAAGTGAGGTGGTTCACTTTCGAGCCCTCGCCCACATAGGCTTTCTTGGTCTCCACGAAGTTGCCGACCTTGGCCCGGGCGGCCAGCTCGGTGCCCGGACGCAGACGGGCGAACGGACCCACCTGACACTCTTCACCGACCACCGCGCCGTCCACCACCGAGTTCGCCTCGATGTGGGTGCCGCTGCCGATGCGGGCGTTGCGGATCAAACAGTTCGGGCCCACGGTGACGCGGTCGCCGATCACCACGTCGCCCACCAGCACGGTGTTGATGTCGAGGGTGACGTCCTGGCCGCACTGCAGATTTCCACGGATATCCAGGCGGGCGGGATCGAGCAGGGTGACGCCGGCGCGCATCAGCGATTCCGCGCGGACCCGCTGATAGACCCGTTCCAGGCGCGCCAGCTGCACCCGGTCGTTGACGCCGTCCACTTCCCAGGCGTGGCCGGGCTGCTCGGTGACCACCTCCATGCCCGCGTCCACGGCCATGGCGATCAGGTCGGTGAGGTAGTATTCGCCCTGGGCGTTGCTGTTGGAGAGTCGCGGCAGGCTGTCGTTCAGGAAGCGGCGGGTGCAGGCGAGAATGCCGGTATTGATTTCGCGGACCGCTTTTTCGTCGTCGCTGGCGTCTTTCTGCTCCACCACCCGCCGTACCTTGCCGTCGCCGTCGCGAATCACACGGCCGTAGCCGGAGGGGTCATCCAGAGTCAGGGTCATCAGCGCCAGGCTCTGGTCGTCCACGCGGGCGACGAAGTCACGCAGGGTCTGCGGCTGGATCAGAGGCACG
>NZ_CAXPXK010000015.1:0-12211 GCF_964221125.1 Alloalcanivorax sp. | reverse complement strand
TCCGAGGCTTCGCCGCGGGCCTCGCCGGCGGACAGCAGAATACCGCTGACGATGGATTTGCAGCGCAGCACCTGGGTCTGCATTTCGCCGATCTCCTGGGCCAGATCCGGGTCGGACTGGAACACCGTCATGCGCCGCCAGTCGCCCAGAATCACCGCCAGGGTGGCCACCCGCGTGCCTAGTTCGTGGGCGGCGCCGGAGGCCAGCAGGCCCATGCGCACGATGTGCTCTTCCTCGGCGGCGCGCTGGCGCAGGGCCGCCAGGCGCGCGTCCCGGTCGCGCCGGTTGCGGGTAATGCGGTTGATAAAGATCACCAGCAGCACCGCGTTGAGCACGAAGCACAGCAGCATGCCCTGGATATAGAGGCTCAGCGGGCCCAGTTCGTAGTCGAGCGGCAACGGCAGCGGCCGGGCGGCGAACTCCAGGGCCACGAAACAGCCGGCGGTGACCAGCAGAATGATCCAGGTGGACCAGGCCTCCAGCAGCACCGCCGCCAGCACCACCTGCAGCAGGTAGAGGAAAATAAAGGGGTTGGTGGCGCCACCGCTGAGATAGAGCTGCATGGTGAGCGTGATCACGTCCACCAGCAGGGCGACGAACAGCTCGCCGTTACTGACCGGCCGCCGCAGCCGCAGGCGCAGCAGGCTGGCGCCGTTGAACGCCACCAGCCCGGCCAGCACCGCGAACATGTACAGCAGCGGCAGCTCGATCCTGAACACGAAGAAGACCACCAGGATGGTGCCCACCTGACCGAGCACGGCGATCCAGCGCAGCTGGATCAGCTGCTGCATGTTCTTGCGCCCGGTGGCGTCGTCGTCCACCGGCGTGTTCGCGCTGGGCGGAATCATCGCGGGTCTCCTGATCGGCGCGGCCGGAATTCTTCCCGGGCCGCGTAGCCGGCGCCGCCGGCCACCATCAGCGCGAGCATAAACCAGGTGAGCGCATAGACCAGGTGATTATTGCGGAATTGGATCACGGTGAGGCCGGACACCGGCTGACCGGCACCGCCGCCTTCAGCCAACGGCGGCGCCTCGGCGTCGACGAAGTACGGCGCCACCCGGTCCAGGCCACGGGCCTTGGCGATGGCGGCCACGTCGCGGGAATACCAGCGGTCCTTTTCCGGCGCGTTATCGCGCAGAAAGGCACCGCCCGGTTCGCTGGGGCGCAGCAGGCCGGTGATCGTCACGGGCCCGCGCGGCTCGCCCTCCCGGCGCTGCGCCCGTTGCCGGTTCTCCGGTGCCACGAAGCCCCGGTTGATCAGTACCGTGGTGCCGTCCTGGCGGCGCAGCGGGGTCAATACCCAGTAACCGCTGCCGAGAACGGTGCTGGCCTGCACCAGGGTCTCCCGCTGGTGCAGGAACTCGCCGTGCAGGCGCACCCGCAGATATTCGTACTCTTGCGGGTCGATGTCGGCGCCCGCCGGGGCGGCCACCGGCGGCGCGTCCACGCGCTGCTCGACCCGCTCGATCAGGTCCAGCTTCCAGGCCCGCCGCTCCAGCTGCCACTGGCCGAGCGCCAGGAAGCCGATAAAAGCCAGCAGCGCCAGGGCGCCCCACAGCAGCCGCCCCGGCCAGCGGCGGGCAGTCCGCGGGGCCATCTCAGCCCCAGGGGTCCTGCATCATCCCCGGCATCATGTTCACGTTCAGGTGGTACATGACCCACAGCGAACCGGCCAGGGTAATGAACACGATCACCGCCGTGAAAATCAGCGCCAGCATGTTCCAGCCGCCCTGGGAGCGGAAGTTCATGTGCAGGAAATAGATCATGTGCACTACGATCTGCACCGCCGCCAGGCTCAGGATCACCAGGGCGGTGACGCCGGTGCTCTCGAACACGTCGGCCATCACCACCCAGAACGGGATCACCGTGAGCACCACGGCGAGCACGAAGCCGGTCATGTACCCCTTGAAGGTACTGTGCGGCGCATCGGGGAGGACGTCGTCGTGAGCCGCGTCGTGATGATCGCTCATGGCAGGACTCCCATCAGGTAGACAAAGGTGAACACGCCGATCCAGACCACATCCAGGAAATGCCAGAACATGGACAGACAGAACAGACGGCGCTGGTTCTCGACGATCAGCCCGTGCTTACGCAGCTGCACCACCAGCACCACCCGCCAGATGATACCGAACAGCACGTGCAGGCCGTGCGTACCCACCAGGGCGAAGAAGGAGGTCAGGAAGGCGCTGCGCTGCGGGCCCGCCCCTTCATTCAACAGATGGGCGAACTCGTACAGCTCCAGGCCCAGGAAGGCCACGCCCAACAGACCGGTCACCGCCAGCCAGCCGATGGTGGCGCCGACCCGCTTGCGCTGCGTCTCCAGCATGGCGAAGCCATAGGTGATCGACGACAGCAGCAGGAACGAGGTGTTGATCGCCACCAGCGGCAGATCGAACAGCTCGGCGCCGGTGGGGCCGCCCGCGTAACTGCGCCCCAGCACGCCATAGGTGGCGAACAGACAGGCGAAGATCAGGCAGTCGCTCATCAGGTAGAGCCAGAACCCCAGCAACGTGCCGGTTTCCGGGTGATGATCCTCGGTGACGTGAAACTCCAGGGCTTCCACGTCACCGCTTTCCGGGGTGTAGGTGGTCTCAGACATGGCTGGCTAACATCCGCGTACGTTCCGCTTCCACCCGCTCCACTTCTTCGGCGGGAATGTGATAGTCACGGTCATAGTTAAAGGTATGGCCGATGGCGACCGCCAGCAGCGCGGCGAAGCTCACCCCCGCCAGCAACCACATGTGCCACACCAGGGCGAAGCCCAGCACCGTACTGATACCGGCGAGAATGATGCCCGCGGCGGTATTCTTCGGCATATGGATGGCCTTGAAGCCCTGCTCCGGCCGGCGGTACTTGTGCTGCTTCATCTGCCACCAGGCATCCAGATCATGCACCCGGGGCGTGAAGGCGAAGTTGTACTGCGGCGGCGGCGACGAGGTGGCCCACTCCAGGGTGCGGCCGTCCCAGGGGTCGCCGGTGGTGTCGCGCAGCTGATCCCGGCGACGGTGGCTCACCACCAACTGCACGATGAAGAACAGAATACCCAGGGCGATCAGGAAGGCGCCGAAGGCGGCCACCTGGAACCAGAACTGCATGGCGGCGTCTTCCTCGAACTGGCTCATGCGCCGGGTGACGCCCATCAGGCCGAGCACGTACAGCGGCATGAAGGCGAAGTAGAAGCCGATGGTCCAGAACCAGAACGACATCTTGCCCCAGAACGGGTCCAGCTTGTAACCGAACGCCTTGGGATACCAGTAAGTGATACCCGCGAACAGACCGAACAGCACACCACCGATAATCACGTTATGGAAATGCGCCACCAGGAACAGGCTGTTGTGCAGCACGAAGTCCGCCGGCGGCACCGCCAGCAACACACCGGTCATGCCACCGATCACGAAGGTGATGATGAAACCGATGGTCCACAGCATGGGCACCTCGAAGCGGATGCGGCCCCGGTACATGGTGAACAGCCAGTTGAAAATCTTCGCCCCGGTTGGGATCGAGATGATCATGGTGGTGATGCCGAAGAACGAATTCACGCTGGCCCCCGACCCCATGGTGAAGAAGTGGTGCAGCCAGACCATGTAGGAGAGCACCGTGATCACCACCGTGGCGTAGACCATGGAGGCATAGCCGAACAGGCGCTTGCCGCTGTAGGTGGACACCACTTCGGAGAAGATACCGAAGGCCGGCAGAATCAGGATGTACACCTCCGGGTGACCCCAGATCCAGATCAGGTTGATGTACATCATCACGTTGCCGCCCAGATCATTGGTGAAGAAGGCGGTGCCGAGATAACGGTCCAGCAGCAGCATGCCCAGCACCGCGGTGAGTACCGGGAAGGCGGCGACGATCAGGACGTTGGTGCACAGGGAGGTCCAGGTGAACACCGGCATTTTCATCAGATTCATGCCGGGGGCGCGCATCTTGACGATGGTCACCAACAGGTTGATGCCCGATAGCAAGGTGCCCACCCCGGCGATCTGTAGCGCCCATAGATAGTAATCCACCCCCACCCCGGGGCTTTCCATGATCCCCGATAACGGCGGGTAGGCCAGCCAGCCGGTCTTGGCGAACTCACCGATGAACAGGGACGCCATCACCAGGGCGGCGCCGCTGGCGGTCATCCAGAAGCTGAAGTTATTGAGAAACGGGAAGGCCACATCCCGGGCGCCGATCTGCAACGGAATGATGTAGTTCATGATGCCGGTGATCAGCGGCATGGCGACGAAGAAGATCATGATCACGCCGTGGGCGGTAAAGATCTGATCGTAATGATCCGGTGGCAGGTAACCGGTGGCGTCGCCGAACGCCCAGGCCTGCTGAATGCGCATCATGATGGCGTCGGCAAAGCCGCGCAGCAGCATCACCAGACCCAGCACCATGTACATGATGCCGATCTTTTTGTGGTCGATACTGGTGAACCACTCTTTCCACAGATAGCCCCAGACGCGGTAGTAGGTCAGCGCCCCCAACAGGGCGACGCCGCCGATCGCCACGACCACGAACGTTGCCACGATCACCGGCTCATGGAGCGGAATGGCGTCCCAGGACAGACGTCCGAAAATCAGCTGGGTGAGATCGAGTTGCTCAAGCATGTTCAGTTCCCATGAGATCCGTGGTCATGATCCGGTTCGTGATGATCCATCATGTCCTTCATGCACACCGTGCCCGGGTCCACGCAGCGGTTCAGGATGGCGTCATACAGCCCGGGATCGACATCGGCGTAATAGCGCACCGGTTCCTTCTGGCTGGGTTCGGCGAGTTGCTTGTAGGACGCCCGGCTGAGCTCGCCGCCATCGTCACGCACCTTTTCCACCCAGTCTTCAAAGTCCGCCTCCGTTTCCAGGCCGTGGAAATGGAAGCGCATGTGGGAGAAACCGGCGCCGCTGTAGTTGGCGGAGAAACCGTCGTACACGCCGGGCTCGTTGATCACGCCGTGCAGCTTGGTCTCCATGCCCGCCATGGAATAGATCTGCCCGGCCAGCGCGGGGATGTAGAACGAGTTCATGTTCGAGTGCGAGGTGATCTCGAAGCGGATCGGCCGGTCCACCGGCGCCGCCAGTTCGTTGACGGTGGCGATGCCCTGCTCCGGATAGAAGAACAGCCATTTCCACTCCAGCGACACCACCTGCACCACCAGCGGCTCGGTGCCTTCGGGCACCGGGCGGCTGGCGTCGATGCGGTCCAGCGGGCGATACGGGTCCAGCTTATGGGTGCTCACCCAGGTGATCGCGCCCAGCGCGATGATGATCAGCAACGGCACCGCCCAGATCACCAGCTCGAGCATGGTCGAGTGATCCCAGTCCGGCGAATACTCCGCGTCCCGGTTGGAAGCGCGATAACGCCAGGCGAACATCAGCGTCATGATGATCACCGGCACGATCACGATCAGCATCAGACCGGTGGCCCAGAGAATCAGATCACGCTGTTGCATGGCGACATCGCCAGAGGGCGACATCACCACCATGTCACAGCCCGCCAGCAGGGCCAGGGGAACGGATAGAAGGGCGCCTCGAAGCGGCCTGGATAATGAAAACAGCTTGGGAAATGCCATTGCCGGATCAGGATTTGTGGCCCACGATACGAACGACTCTACTCGTTGGGGGACGTCGCGGGAATTGGACATTTTGTCCTATGGCGGCGCCCCCGGGTTCAGGCGATGCTATGCATTGGTCGTCCGTTGACGTGCTTAACCCTTTGTTTGCATAAAGAGCCAGCATCATGTCCAGCAGCCAAGATCAAACCACGACGCCCGTCACTACCCTGGAACAGGATCTGCGTAATACCACCGCCGACCGCTCCAAGGTGGCGCCCGGGGAAATCGCCGTGGGCGTGGTGATCGGCCGCGCCTCGGAGTACTTCGATTTCTTCGTGTTCGGCATCGCCTCGGTGCTGGTGTTCCCCTACGTATTCTTCCCGTTCCTGGGGCGCCTGGAAGGCATGCTGGCGGCGTTCATTATTTTTTCGTTCGCGTTCCTGGCCCGGCCCTTCGGCACCGCCCTGTTCATGACCATCCAGCGGCACTGGGGCCGCGGCGTGAAACTCACCGTGGCGCTGTTCATGCTGGGCACCGCCACCGTCGGCATGGCGTTGCTGCCCACCTACGACACCCTGGGCGTCTGGACCATCCTGCTGCTGGCACTGTTCCGTATTCTCCAGGGCTTTGCGCTGGGCGGTTCCTGGGACGGCCTGCCCTCTCTGCTGGCACTGAACGCGCCGCGCGATCGGCGCAGCTGGTACGCCATGCTCGGCCAGCTCGGCGCGCCGATCGGCTTCCTGGTGGCCGCGGCCCTGTTCCTGTACCTGGTGCTGAGCCTCTCCAGTGAGGATTTCCTGGGCTGGGGTTGGCGCTATCCGTTCTTCGTCGCCTTCGCGATCAACGTGGTGGCGCTGTTCGCGCGCCTGCGCCTGGTGGTCACCGATGAGTACACCCGCGCCCTGGAAGAAGGCGAACTGGAGCCCATCGGCACCCGCGAGATGCTGCGCCGGCAGGGCTACAACATCTTTATCGGCTCGTTCGCGGCGCTGGCCAGCTACGCCCTGTTCCACATGGTGACCATTTTTCCGTTGTCCTGGATCAGCTTTAACGAAAGCCAGTCGATCCACGACGTGCTCGGCGTCCAGCTCGCCGGCGCGGTGCTCGCCGTGTTCGGCACCATCGCCTCCGGCTGGATCGCCGATCGCATCGGCAAGCGCACCACGGTGGCTTTGCTGGCCTGTCTGATCGGTGTCTTCGCGCTGTTCACGCCGATGCTGCTGGACGGCTCCCCGGTCCAGCAGGACGCCTTTATCCTGATCGGCTTCGCCCTGCTGGGCGTCTCCTACGGCCAGGCCGCCGGCACCGTGACCACCAACTTCGAGCGCCGCTTCCGCTACACCGGGGCGGCCTTCACCTCGGATTTCGCCTGGCTGTTCGGCGCCGCCTTCGCGCCGCTGGTGGCGCTCGGGCTGTCGGCCAACTTCGGCCTCGCCTACGTCAGTGTCTACCTGCTCTCCGGGGTGGTCTGCACGCTGCTGGCGTTGCGCATCAACAAATCGCTGGAAGCCAGCGACTAGGGCCTGTTCACACCAGGAAAGGCCGGGCGGCGTCGATGACGGCGTCCGGCGCTTCGGTCTGTGGGTAGTGGCCGACGCCGGCCAGTTCCACCACGTCCGGGTCGGGAATCAGCTCCCGGTAGCGCGCCACCATGTGGCCGCCGGACACCGGGTCCTCGGTGCCGTCGATCAAACGCACCGGGATACCGCGCCGCGCCGCGTCGCGCAGAGCGCCCACCCAGCGTTCACGGTGGCGGCGCCGCTCTTCCATGTAGCGAATCAGGCGCGGCATCACCGCGCGGCCGTTTCGGTGCTGCAGCAACGCCCAATAACCCGCCACTTCGCCGTCCGGCAGGGGCCGGGCGCAGATGTGGCGGAAGGTGGCTTCCATCTTCTCGAAGGTGAAGAACTTCACCACCAGGGGGCCGAGCGGGCTGATCAGCAGTTTCTGCAGGCGCACCGGCAGGTGGGTTTCCGGGAACAGGCCGCCGTTGAGCAGCACCACCTTGTCGATCTCCAGGCCGGGCTGTTGCCGGTCGGCGCGCTCGCCGTGGCGGGCCAGCAGCTCCTGGGTGACGGTGTCGCCGTAGTCGTGGGCCAGTATCCGGCAGCGCGCCACGCCCAGCTCGGCGAGCAGGGCTTCCACCATGTCCGCCTGGGCGAGAATGCTGTAGGGAAAGCGGCGCGGCTTGGCGCTGAGCCCGAAGCCCAGCAGGTCCATCATGATCACCCGGTAGTCGGCGGTGAACGCCGGCAGGATGTGCCGCCAGTCCCAACTGGCGGTGGGAAAGCCGTGGATCATCACCAGCACCGGACGGTCGGCGCCGCCCTCATCCCGGTACCAGATGTCCTGGCCGTTCCAGTCGAAGGTGGCACCGCCGGCCCGCCAGGTCTCGATCGCCTGGAGGGCGGGCTGGTGTGGGTCAGAGGGCATCGGTGTTCTCCTTGTTATCGCCCGCGCCGCGAGTGCCGCTAGCTCAGTGAGCCCAACGCCGCCTTGGTGAACGGCTCGATCTCATCATGCTGGCCGTCGCGCATTTTGACCAGCCAGTTGGGGTCCTGCAGCAAGGCTCGGCCCACCGCGATCAGGTCGAACTCGTCCGCCGCCATGCGCTTGGCCAGGTCCTCGATGCCCTTGGGGTTGGCGTTGCCGCCGATGCCCTGGTTGTTGGCGCCGATAAAGTCGTCGTCCAGCCCCACGCTGCCCACGGAGATCACCGGCTTGCCGGTGAGCTTGCGGGTCCAGCCGGCCAGGTTCAGGTCGGAGCCTTCGAATTCAGGGGTCCAGAAGCGGCGCGTGGAGGCGTGGAACACGTCCACGCCGGCGTCGGTGAACAGCGTCAGGAAGCGCTCCAGCTCTTCCGGGGTTTCCGCCAGACGCGCTTCGTAATCCTGCTGCTTCCACTGGGAAAAGCGCAGCACGATGGCGAAGTCCTCGCCCACCGCGGCGCGCACCGCCTCGACGATTTCCACGCCGAAGCGGGCGCGGTTTTCCAGGGAGCCGCCGTACTGGTCGTCACGCTGGTTGGTGCCTTCCCAGAAGAACTGGTCCAGCAGGTAGCCGTGGGCGCCGTGGATCTCCACGCCGTCGAAGCCGATCTCCTTGGCGGCGCGGGCGGAATCCGCGAACGCCTGGATCACGTCCTGGATGTCCTTCAGGGTCATGGCTTCGCCATTGGGCTTGCCGGGCTTGAACAGGCCGGACGGGGAGTAACCGGGGGCGTCCTTGTCCGGGCCCACGCCGGGCCGGCGGGTGCCGCCCACGTGCCAGAGCTGGGGAATGATGGCGCCGTTGGCGGCGTGCACCTGGCGCACCACTTCCTTCCAGCCGTTGAGCGCCGCTTCGCCATGGAACGCCGGCACGCTGTCGTGGCCCGGCGCGCCGGGGTGACCCACGGTGGTGCCCTCGGTGATCAGCAGCCCCACTTCGCCCTCGGCGCGGCGCCGGTAGTAGCCGGCCACTTCCTCGGTGGGCACCTGGCCCGGTGAGAAATTGCGGGTCATGGGCGCCATCGCCACCCGGTTACGCAGCTTCAGGGATTTGCATTCAAAAGGACGGAACAAAGGGGCCAGATCAGCGCTCATTGGGGCACTCCAGACAGGGATACGATAACAGGCAATTCGGTTGCGTTTCGAAACCGTACCCATAACGGTTTCTTCTTGCAACCGTATTTGGCACACTGCCCCCATGGTCCGTAAACGATTTCCCGACACCCACTGCTCCGTGGCCCGCGCCCTCAATGACGTGGGCGACTGGTGGTCCCTTCTGGTGGTGAAAGAAGCCATGCTCGGCACCCGCCGGTTCGTGGACTTTCAGCAGAACCTCGGCATCGCCCGCAATATTCTCTGCGACCGTCTGGCGCGGCTGCTGGAGAACGGCGTGCTGATCAAGCAGGACGTGGGCGAGCACGGCACCCGCTACGAGTACCGGCTCACCGACAAGGGGCGGGATCTGTTCACGGTGATCACCGCGCTGCGTCAGTGGAGCGACCGCTGGAACGGGGAAAGCGACGGCCCGGAACTGGTCGACCGGGCCAACGGCGAACCGGTGCGGACCGTGGCGGTGCAAAGCCGCGATGGCCGCGCGCTGGACGTGCGCGCGGTGGTCTACCGGGATTCGTCGGACACCGACAGCGCCGCGGGCTGATCCTCCAGCTCGATGCGGCGCGCCTTCCAGTAACGCTCCTTCCAATAGACGTTGTTCAGCGACGAGGTCATCACGCCGCGGCTGGTGGAGGCATGCAGAAAGCGCTTGCCGCCCATGTAGATGCCCACATGGCGCTGGCGGAAGCCGGTCTTGAAGAACACCAGATCGCCGGCCTGCAGCTGCGAGCGGCTCACCCTCTCCCCCTCCCGGGCCAGTTCCTCGGTGGTGCGCGGCAGGTCGACGCCGAGCTTTGACCGGAAGGTGATCTGCACGAAGGCGGAACAGTCCACGCCGGCCTCGCTGCTGCCGCCAAGCCGGTACGGCACGCCGCGCCAGCGCTCCGCCTGGGCGCGCAGCAGCGGCAGCACCGGCGAGCTCTCGCCCCCGGCGCCCTGGGCGGGCACGTCGTCGCGTAGCAGCGGCGGCGGCTCGCCGCCGGCGGCACGCTCTTCCACATGGGGCGCCGGGCGGCTGGCGCAGCCGACAAGCAACGCCGCCAGTATCAAAAGCACCGGCAGTGAGGCGCGCTGAAGAACGGGGGCAAAAAGCACGGAAACGGCGTCTCCCTGGGTTTTCGGAACAGCGTTTTGCGGACTATACCGCCGGCCGGCGGCGCCCGCCAACGCCAAAGTCAGTGGTGTCCCTGGTGTTCCATCATGTGCCTGGGGTTGTGCATGCCCTGTTTTACGCCGAAGCGGATCAGCAGCACATTGACGGGGTAAGCCACCAGCAACCCCACCGACAGGGAGATAATCAGCGCGCCCCAGAACACCGGGTCCCCGATACGGGCGTCGCCGGCCAGGCCGGCGTTCACCGACAGGGCCGAAGCTTCCATAACCGTGATGCTGATCGATTCGGCCACCACCGAGTCCTTCAGCGCGACGCCGAACGCCTCACCGGCCTGCACCAGCGGCCCCAGTGTGAAGGCGAAGCCGATGATATAGGCGAGCGTGAAGGTGGTCAGGTTGACCGGCCAGCCGGTCATGGCCAGGAGCCCGGCCAGCGTCAGCACACCGATAATTTCACCGAGACCGCAACCTGAGTAACAGTGGGCCACGGAGCGGAAGCTCTTGCGCCACAGGGAATCGTGGGCGATCTGGCCGCGCCCGGTATACCAGTACACCGCCAGTCCCAGGGGGCCGGAATACAGCACCGTCAGCACCCAGGCGACCTTCATCATGCCGCCCAGGAAGGCGTTGTGGCGGCGCAGGTCCTGGATTACCCAGGCGGCGCAGGCCAGGGATATCACGGCCCAGACCGCCAGCACCGGCCAGGTCAACCACTGAGAGAGCATATCGCCTCCTTGCATTCTCGCTTCCGTCACGCGGAGAAAGGGGCTCAGCTTCGGCGGGGAAGGCCGGGTCCACAAGCGCGGACCCGGCATCATTACGAAGTTTCACAACGGCGTCAGACGCCGGCCAGCTCCCGGCGCAGCTCACCGATCACCGCCGGATAATCGTCCTTGCCGAAAATCGCGGAGCCGGCCACGAAGGTGTCGGCGCCGGCGGCCGCCACCTGGCGGATGTTCTTTTCCGAGATACCGCCGTCCACTTCCAGGCGGATATCCCGGCCGCTGGCGTCGATCAGGGCGCGCACTTGCTCGATCTTGCCCAGGGTGCCGGGAATGAACGACTGGCCGCCGAAGCCCGGGTTCACGCTCATCAACAGCACCCTGTCGAGCTTGTCCATCACGTACTCCAGGCACGCCGGGCTGGTCGCCGGGTTGAGCACCAGCCCGGCCTGGCAGCCGGCGTCGTGAATCAGCTGCAGGGAGCGGTCCACGTGGGCGGAGGCCTCCGGGTGGAAGGTGATCATGGAGGCACCGGCGTCGGCGAACATGCGGATCAGATCATCCACCGGGCTGACCATCAGATGGACGTCGATGGGCGCGGTGATGCCGTGCTGACGCAGCGCCTTGCAGACCATCGGGCCGATGGTCAGGTTGGGCACGTAGTGGTTGTCCATGACGTCGAAATGGATCATGTCGGCGCCGGCGGCAAGCACCGCGTCGCACTCCTCGCCCAGGCGCGCGAAGTCGGCGGCGAGAATGGAGGGGGCGATGAAGTCGGTTTGCTTGGCCATGAAATGTCCTTAGTCAGTGTGCGGGGCGGCCAGAAAACGGTCGAGCGCCGCCAACCGTTCCGGGGTGCCGATGTCCCACCAGTGGCCGCGGTGGTGCTCGCCGCTGACCCGCTGCTGCGCCATGGCGGCGCGCAGCACCGGCGCCAGCCGGCGCTCACCGTCGTCGAGCGCGGCGAACAGGGCCGGGTCGAGCCGGGCGATACCGGCGTAGGTGAGCCGGGGCTCGGCATTATCGCTTACCCGGCCCCCGGCTGTTAAATGGAAATCGCCGCTGTCGTGGTGGGCCGGGTTGTCCACCAGCACCAGCCGCGCCAGGTCGTCGCCCACCGGCGCGTCGACCAGGGCGCTGAAATCGTAGTCGGTCCAGATGTCGCCGTTGACCAGCAGAAAAGGGTCCGACCCCAGCAACGGCAGGGCCCGGCGGATGCCGCCGGCGGTTTCCAG
>NZ_CAXPXK010000014.1:0-31048 GCF_964221125.1 Alloalcanivorax sp. | reverse complement strand
CCCAGGCGGTCGACGAACTGGGCGTGGCGGAAGCCGATGTCGCGCATCATGTCGCCGGTGTTGAACCAGGCGTCGCCCTTCTTGAACACGTCCCGGAAGATCGCCTTCTCGGTCTTGTCCTTGTCGGTGTAGCCGTCGAACGGGGTCTTGTCGGTGATCTCGCCGAGCATCAGGCCGGATTCGCCCTTGCCCACCTTGATCATGAAGCCCTTGTCGTCGCGTACCGGCTCATCGGCTTCCTTGTCGTACTTGACGATGGCGTAGCTGACCGGCGAGAAGCCCACGGTGTTGTCGAAGTTGAACACGTTGGTGAAGGCCACGTTGCTTTCCGACGCGGTATAGAACTCGGCCACCCGGCGGATGCCGAAGCGGTTCTTGAACGCTTTCCAGATGCCGGGCCGCAGGCCGTTGCCGACGATGGTGTGCACCGGGTTGTCGCCGTCACCGGGTTTCCGGGGCTGCTCGTGCAGGTAGCGGCACAGCTCGCCGACGTAACCGAAGGCGGTGCAGTGGTGCTTGCAGATGTCGTCCCAGAAGCGGCTGGCGGAGAAGCGCCTGGCCAGAATCAGGCAGCCCTCGCCGGCGATCACCGAGGCCCAGCAGACCACCAGGCCGGTGGCGTGATAGAACGGCAGGGTGCAATAAAGCCGGTCGGTTTTCGTCAGCCGCACCGAGGAGAAGCCGAACCCGCCGTGGGCCTTCTCCCAGCGGCCGTGGTTGAACACCACCGCCTTGGGCATGCCGGTGGTGCCGGAGGTGTAGATGTAGAACAGCGGGTCGCGCAGGAAGGTCTGGTGGGTGCTCTCCGGGTTCTCGCTGGAACAACCCTGGATCGCGGCCGCCAGGTTGGTGAAACCTTCCGGCGCGGTGCCCGGGTCGGCCAGGGTGTCCTGGTCGGCGAAGTAGAAGAAGTTTTCCTTCAGGTCCAGGTGATCGCGTACTTCCTGGATCACTTCCACCAGTTCCTGACCGATGATCGCCGCCTTGGGTTTCACCAGGTTGAAGCTGTGAGTCAGCACTTTCCCTTTCTGGGAGGTGTTGATCAGAGCGGCGCACACGCCCAGTTTGGCACAGCCGATAAGCGTGGCCGGAAACTCGGGACGGTTCTCCATATCCAGCGCCACGGTGTCGCCTTTCTTCAGGCCGATGGAGGCCAGGTAGTCGGCGATGCGGTTGGCCCAGGCATTGAATTGGCGATAGGTGTAGCGGCGGTCGCGGTAAATCACCGCGAGGCCGTCCGGATTGTTCGCCGCCACCTTTTCGAAAGCCACGCCCAACCCCAGCGGCCTGGTGGTGTCGGTGATCTTGCTCATCCGGGAGCCTTTGATCAGGCCCGGCAGATTCATCACCACTTCAGGTACTTTGCTCAGCACTTTGGGCAGGGTAATAACGTCGGTCTGGCTCATGGCATTTCCCTCCCCTAGGCCGCGGTCTGGATTTTCTGGAACAACCAGTCGTGCAGTCCGTCGGACAGCAGCGGCAGGAAGGCGACGATCAGCAGGGCGGTGAGCATCACCGCGATCGGCAGCAGGAATTTCTCATAGCGCCGGAAGAAGGTGCCGGTGGAGAGCTTGGCGCTTTCCACTTCGTCGTCGCCGACCACCTGTCGAGACAGCAGGTGGTTGAGCGCCACCGGTGGCGTCAGATAGCCGAGCTCGAAGGCGACCAGCGCGATCATCCAGAAGTGCAACGGCGCTATGCCGTTGGCGGCGGCCAGCGGCGCGAAGGTGGCGTTTACCAGAATCACCGCGCCCAGTGGGTCGATGAACATGCCCACCAGCACCAGGGCGACCACCAGGAACAGGCCGGCGATCCAGATCGACGCGAAGGCGTCCGGCAGCAGTTCCAGCATCCCGGAGCGTTCGATGATACCGGCGGTGCCCACCGACAGGGCGATCAACATCAACATGGCGCCGATATGGCCGGCGGTTTCGCCGGTGGCGAAGCGCAGGCTGCCTTCCAATTTCTCGGAGACGCCTTCCTCGGGCGGGTAATCGGCCACCGGGTCGCTGTTGTTCCGGGACAACAAGGCGGCGCCATAGTGCACGCCCAGGAACAGAATCATCAGCAGGTTACGCCAGGTCTCGCTCCACAGCGCCGCTTCCAGCTCGGCGGCGGAGGTGCCGCCGGGGATCTCGCCGCTGACGAGCACCTGGTAGCCCTCCGCGATGCCCATGAAGGAGAGCACCAGCATCGGCACCAGGAAGAGACTGAACAGATGCAGGGTGTGACGGCTGAGCTTCTCATAGACCAGGATCGCCAGCAGCATCACCGGCAGAATGATCGGCGCGGAAAACTCGTCCAGCTGGCGCCCCAGCACGTCGCTGAAGAACACCGCCACGGCGCCCACCACCACGCCGTAGGGCGTCAGCGGAATCATCTTTTTGAGACTGGCCGGCAGCGCTTGCGAGAACGGCGCGATGCGTGCCGGGGTGGTACGGGCGAACTGGCTGTAGATAAAGAAAATAAACAGGCTGAGCGCGAACACCTTGGCGCCGGAGGCGAACAGCTCGCTGGTGGTGACGCTTTTGTTGAGCGCCGCGATTATTACCACCAGCAGACAGGGCCGCAGCACCACGCCCATGGAGCCGGACATGGCGGTGGCCGCCAGCGCCAGCTGCTTGCGCGCGCCGACACGTCGTAGCTCGGTGTAGATGGTCGCGCCGGCGGCGATCACGAAGATGCCGGACGCACCGGTATAGGCGGTGAGCACGGCGGCGATCGCCAGCACCACCACGCACATCAGCTCCGGCGACATGCGCCAGGGGCGCAGGGCGTCGAAGAAAATATGCGTCAGGCGGGTCTGTTTCAGCATCATGCCGATCCAGATATACAGCGCCAGGTTCAGGAACACGCTGGACAGCTCCATCATCATGTTCAGATAGACGCTGGTGCCGTGGAAATAGCCCTGGGAAAAGAACTGCGCCGAGGCCGACAGACACATGTAGCTGTACAGCGGGATGGTCAGAAAGGCCTTGGCCCAGGAACCGCCCGGCTCCAGATCGCGCGGGCGGCGCAGCAGCCGGTACAGGGACGCCAGGGTGAGCGTGCCGAAGCCGGCGATCCAGATATTGTGCAGATAGAAATTATCCACGGTGACGCCGGCGGCCATCGATTCCGAATCCTGGATTCGATAGGCGATCGCCGACACCAGCAGCAAGGCGTTGGCCGCCAGCTGGCCGCTCAGTGATACCAGGTGATCCTTGTCGGTGCGCGCCGGCCGCAGCGCGATATGGTGGCGCTGGAAGGTCGTGGTTGTGGCGCAGATCAGCAGCAGCAGGCAAAGCAACAGGCGCTTGTACTCGCCCAGCGTGGACACCACCAGGGCGACGCCGCCCTCCACGTTGCGGAAAGCGATCACCGCCGGCGTCACCTTCTCTTGCACGGTCTGGTAGCGCTCCAGTTTCGCCCGGCAGTTGGCGCGCGTGGCTTCCAGCGAGCCGCGGATGGCGCTTTTGTCCACGGACGCGCCGCCGAGGATACCGGCCAGCGGATCGCCGGCGGCTTCGGCCTGGCGTTGCTTGACGATTTCGCGAACCCGCTGGTCAATGTTCGGGTCCGGGTTGCAGGTCGGCTCCGGCATGACGCCGGCGCTACGCAGCATGAAATATTCCTGCCAGGTGGCTTCACCGATCTTGAGCAGTTGCGAGTGGATGATCTGTCCGGAGGACAGGAACACGACGACCAGTAGAAGAAGCAGTGTCGGCAGGGTGGAAAGCCATTCAGTGGGCGTGCGTCGGGGCATGCCCAGGGTCCGTTCCGTCATGGGAGCATTCCTTTTTATTTTTTTGATCATGATTGTTGTTATTTTGACCAGTCTAGCTCTTTTTCCCGCCCTATCCAAATCACCCTGATTTTTCCGCGTTGCCATAAAAAAGGGCCGCGAAAGCGGCCCTTGTGGGTCTTGCCGAGAGTGGTGGCCGTGATCAGCCGCCGGACTGGATTTTCTGGAACAGCCACTCGTGCAGGCCGTCGGAAACCAGCGGCAGGAAAGACACGATCAGCAGCGCGGTCAGCATGGTCGCGATGGGAAGCAGGAACTTCTCATAGCGTCGGAAGAAGCTGCCGGTACTGAGCTTGGCGCTCTCCACCTCGTCGTCACCGACCACCTGTCGGGTTAACAGATGGTTGAGGGCCACCGGTGGTGTCAGATACCCCAGCTCGAAGGCCACCAGCGTGATCATCCAGAAGTGCAATGGATCAATGCCGTTGTTGAAGGCCACCTGGGCAATGGTGGCGTTGACAAGGATCACCGCCCCGTAGGGGTCCATAATCATGCCGATGATCACCATGGTCACCACCAGGATGCCCATGGCCACCCAGATCGACGGGAACACCTCGGGCAGCATCTCCAGCAGGCCGGAGCGTTCAATGATGCCGCCGGTGCTGACCGACAGCGCCATCAGCATCAGCAGGGCGCCGATATGGCCGGTGGTTTCATTGGTGGCCATGCGCAGCGAGCCTTCCAGCTTCTCCGATACGCCGGCTTCAGGCTGATAGTGCGGGTCCTGATCGCCGGTTTTCACCAGGTAGTGGATCACCATGAAGGCGGTCAGGAAGGTGTTACGCCAGAATTCGCCCCACAGGATATCTTCCAGCTCCGCGGCGGACACGCCCACCGGAACCTGTCCGGTGGTCAGCGCCTGATAGCCTTCCCAGATACCCATGAAGGACATCACCACCATCGGTACCAGGAAGAGGGTGAACAGGTGCAGAAGATGGCGGCTGAGCTTCTCGTAAAAGAGAATGCCGATCATCATCACGGGCAGAATGATGGGCGCGGAGAACTCGTCGAGCTGACGGCCGAGCACGTCACTGAACAGCACCAGGATGGCACCCACGATGATTGCGTAGGGCATCAGCGGCACCATGCGCTTGAGGCTCTTGGGCAGCGCTTCGGTGAACGGCGCGATGCGGGCCGGCGAGGTGCGCGCGAACTGACTGTAGATAAAGAACAGGAACAGGCTCAGGAAGAAGATCTTGTAGCCGGAAGAGAACAGTTCCGCGGTGGTCACGCTCTTGTTGAGCGCGGCGATGATCACCACCAGCAAGCAGGGACGCAGCACCACACCCATCGAGCCGGACATGGCGGTGGCGGCCAGAGCGAGCTGCTTGCGGGCGCCCACCCGGATCAGTTCCTGATAGATGGTGGCACCCGCCGCGATCACGAAGATACCGGAAGCCCCGGTGTAGGCGGTGGGAATGGCGGCGACCGCCAGGACCACGAAACACATCAGTTCCGGCGACATCTTCCAGGGGCGCAGGATATCGAACACCAGATGCGCCAGCCTGGTCTGCTTGAGCAGCATACCGATCCAGATATACAGCGCCAGATTCAGGAACAGCGTGGACAGCTCCATCATCATGTTCAGATAGACGCTGATGCCGTGGTAGTAGCCCTGGCTGGCGAACTGCGCCGCCGCGGTCAGCGACATAAAGCTGTACAGCGGGATGGTCAGGAACGCCTTGGGCCAGGAGCCGCCGGTTTCCAGATCCTTGGGCGGCCGGATCAGCTGATAGATCGAGGCGGCGGTCAATAATGCGAAGCCGGCGATCCAGAACTGGTGCAGGTAGAAGTTGCTCACGGTCACGCCGGAAGCCATCGCACCCACTTCTTCCGCGCGGTACACCGTCGCCGACATTAATAGCGACGCGTTGGCGATCAATTGCGCGGTGGTGGTGACGATGTGGTCCTTCTTGGTGCGCGAAGGGCGCAAGGAGATATGGTGCCGGGCGAGCGTGGCGGTGATCGCGCAGATCATCACCAGAAGACAGAGCAGAAGGCGCTTATAGTCGCCGAGCGTGGACACCACCTTGGCGACGCCGCCCTCTATATTGCGGAACATGATCACCGCGGGGGTGACTTTCTCCTCGACGATCTTGAAACGGTCCCACTTATTGCGGCAGTTCTCCCTGGAGGACTCCAGCGAGTTGCGGATCGCGTCCTCGTCTACGGACGAGCCACCAAGAATGTCGCCCAACGGATCGTCGGCCGCTTCGGCCTTGCGTTGTTCCACGACTTCCCGGACCCGCTGATTGATATCGGGGTCGGGGTTACAGGTGGGTTCGGACACCATGCCGGCGCCACGCAACAGGAAGTATTCGTCCCAGGTGTTTTCACCGATTTTGAGAAGCTGGGAGTGGATAATCTGACCCGAAGATAAAAAAATCACGGTCAGAAGAATGAACAGGGTGGGCAGCGATGATAACCACTCCCCCACCGAACGCCTGGCCACGGTCAACTGAGGTTTTTCCATTATTCACCCGGTTATTGTTATGCCGTTGTAAACGGCACTATCACCTTACCGGCACCGAGGCTCGCCCGCGGCGCCAGCGTGCGTACTGCATAGAAAGAGAAAACGGGGCCCGGTGAGGCCCCGTTGGTTCGCGTCCGGCGAGGTGATTACTCCATCGCCAAGGTGCATTCCGCCCGGCTCGGGTCGGTTTTGCAGCGCACCTTGCGGAGGAGGTCCATCAGGTCCTTGTTATAGATACCGCTTTCGGTCATGTTCACGCGGGCTTCGCGCAGCATTTCGTTGTAGCGGCGTTTGTCGTCATCGGGAATATCGATCCACCACTTGTCATCCACTTCGTTTTCGGCGTTGCGGATCACCTGCATGGCGCGGTCGAACTGGCCCAGCATCCAGGTACGTGATTTGGCGGCGAACTCGTCGGAGAACTTGTCGCTGCGCAATACGATCTGGTTGGTCAGCTGACCCAGGGTGTAGCGAATGATACCGCCGTCCGGCTGCATGCCCTTGTACAGCTCCAGGGCGGAGTAGGCGACCACCGGGGCAAAGCAGATATCCACCGAGTCGTTGTTGAAGCGACCGGCGAAGTTGGTGATATCCGAAGGCACCGGGGACATGCCCACCTGGGAGGCCATGTTGGCCTGGTCCGGGGCGTATTCCATCACGGAGATGGATTTACCGGACAGCTCACCGACGGTGTCGATGCTCTGATCCTTAACGAACAGATAGGCGGCGCCCATGGGGGCGAAACCGGCGATGGTGTAGCCGTTCTGCTTGAGCTGCTTGTTAATGGATTCGTTGCCGCTGGCCATCACCCGGAACACGGTTTGCAGTTCCTTGTAGGAGGGGATCGCCCCCACGGCTTCGAAGCTGCCGGCGTAGCTGTTGAACTGGCGCACCCGCAGACCGGTGAGAACGGCGCCGTCACACTGGCCCGCCTTCAGGTCCTCGGCGGCTATTTTCTCGTCGGTGTAGGGCTTGAGCTTGATGTCCACGCCCCAACCGGCCGCCTCGGTCTTGTAGTCCTTCATGATGTTATACACATCACCGCTGGCACCGATGATATCGAACACGCAGAGGCTGCGTTCGGTGTTGGCGGCCTGGGCGGACATGGAGGCCAGGCCCACCGTTGTTACCGCCGCCATCGCTAAGGCTTTGAAAACGCGCATC
Organism: Alloalcanivorax sp.; assembly: GCF_964221125.1. Classification (NCBI taxonomy): domain Bacteria; kingdom Pseudomonadati; phylum Pseudomonadota; class Gammaproteobacteria; order Oceanospirillales; family Alcanivoracaceae; genus Alloalcanivorax; species Alloalcanivorax sp. The sequence continues at coordinate 23,627 of NZ_CAXPXK010000014.1, read as the reverse complement.
GGTTTCTCTCCTTGCTTACTTCTTGTCTGTTGGAAGGCGGGCCCGTGAAGGACCCGCGCATATAACCGCTTGCCTTAATAGGACTACAGCAGATCGTCGATGTTCATCTTCGGTTCGCTGGAAGCGTCGTCCCAAAAAGTACCGAGACCGTTGAGCGGGGTACGCTTGCCGGTATTCTCGGTCCAGAGGCGGTCGGAGAGGCCGAGAACCAGAACTTCGGCAATGGCATCGATCATCGCGTAATCTTCATTGATGTTTTCACCGTTGGCGGCGAAATCGCGGATCGCGGTGCGCAGGCGGTCATTGTCGCCTTTGCCGTAGGCGCTGATGGCGTAGAAGGCGCTGCCCAGACGGACGCCGCCTTCGAAGCCTTTTTCAGCGGACTGTTCGAGGGTTTGCCAGGGCTGGGCGCCTTCCGGTGCCAGCTGCGGCAGGATGGTCCAGACCGCGGCACGCAGACCCTGGGGCGCGCCCCACCAGTCGTCGTTGTTCAGGCACTTGGCGTTACGCTCGACCTTGGCCACGATGTTACGCGGCACACCCACGGAACCGTCGGCGGCGCCGTCGGCGACCAGAGCCTGAACGCCGGCGATGTTACCCACCAGCCAGACGATCTGATCGAACTCGTGGTTCAGTTTCGGGCACTCGCCTTCGTCCAGCGGACCATAGACTTCGTTCATCAACTGGTGGGACTTGAGCAGGCGCTTGGCGGCGATCTTGGACCAGCGCTTCTGCTGAATGCGCGCGTCCTGGGCTTCGCTCACCCGGCCGTCGTTGACCGCGCGCAGATAGCTGAGCTCGGATTCCAGCGCCATCTGCTCCGCGCACACCGCGGCGGTGGTGTAGGTCATCACGCCCAGCTTTTCCGGGTGGGAACCCACTTCGCTGAAGGACATCAGCAGCGGGGTTTGCGCCTCGCCGGTGATGCAGCCCATGCGCACGTCGTCATAGGCGAGCAGATGGGGGGCGAGTTCCGCCTGGCCGAAGCTGACCAGAACGTCACCCGTGGTTTTGTAGATGATGCCACAACCGGAAAGTGCAGTGATCACGCCACCGGCGATGAGAGCACGCGCGGGGCGCGCGATTTTACTGAGTAGAGAACGCATTCCTTGAGCTCCTTTTTATTGTTCTCACGGCGCCGATGAGAGTACTCAACCTTGCTGAGTTGGCACAAGCGCCGATTACAAAAAAGCACCTAAGCCATTACAAACCTAATGCTAGGTTTGCGATCATGGGTTCGCGGCACGTCGCTGATAATGACCCTGGGTCTCGGCTCTTGTGTCGGAACAGCCAATGCCTTCAGGGAACTTCAAGAGCCTCTCTCTTTATGCTTTATTTTTCAATCTGTTAGCGTCAGGCTCCCGGCCCGCTGACGGTCGGCCGGGCCGGGCGGTGTTGACTCTTTCAACGGAACTCTAGGTAGATGTGATGAGCAAAGACACCATCGTTAATGAAATGCGCGCAAACCTTGCCCGTGAGCGGGAGGGCCTGGCCCTGGTGCGCAACACCGCCCGCGGCGCGTTCCGTGTATTCGAAACGGTGGGCGTGGTCGGCCGCCAGGGCCTGGGCTGGTTGCTGGGCGACCGTGAAGCGCTGCCCAGCCACCTGCGCCGTACCTTTGAATCCCTGGGCGCCACCTACATCAAGCTGGGCCAGTTCATCGCCAGTTCGCCGTCGCTGTTCCCGGAGGAATACGTCAGCGAATTCCAGAAGTGCCTGGATCGCACGCCGCCGCTGCCGTTCCATTACATCCGTGAGACCGTGGAAGCGGAGCTCGGCGCGCCCCTGGACACCCTGTATGAATGGGTCGATCCCAAGCCGCTGGCCAGCGCCTCCATCGCCCAGGTGCACGCGGCCCGCCTGAAGAACGGCGCCGACGTGGTGATCAAGGTCCAGCGCCCCGGCGTGCGTCAGGTGCTGCTCACCGATTTCAACTTTCTCTACGCGTCGGCGCGCCTGGTCGAGTCGCTGGCGCCGGGGCTGTCCCGCTCGGCGCTCTCCGGCGTGATCGAGGAGCTGCAGGCGGGCATGCTCGAAGAGTGCGATTTCCTGCAGGAGGCCCGCAATCTGGACGCGTTCAACCGCTTCCTCGCCGAAACCGGCAATGTGGCCGCGGTGGCGCCGCGCCCGGTGGCCTCGCACACCACCAAGCGGGTGCTCACCATGGAGCGCTTCCACGGCGTACCGCTCACCGATCTGCAGGTGCTGCGGCGCTACACGGACGACCCGGCCGGCACCCTGATCACCGCGCTGAACACCTGGTTCTCCAGCCTGATGGTGTGCGACTTCTTCCACGCCGACGTGCATGCCGGCAATCTGATGCTGCTGGAAGACGGCCGGGTGGGGTTCATCGACTTCGGCATGGTGGGGCGTATCCGCCCGGAAGCCTGGCAGGGCATGATGGCGTTCTTCGAAGCGATCGGCAGCGGCGACGTGCCCGCCATGGCGCGCGCCATGGCGATGGTGGGCATGACCAGCGAAGAGGTGGACGTGGACGCCCTGGCGCGGGATATCTCCGCTCTGCAGGACCGGCTCACGGACGTGGACGCCAGCGCGCTGGTGCAGGCCGACCGCAACGACCGCGAGGTCAATCAGCTGCTCACCGATCTGGTGCGCATCGGCGAGGGCCACGGTATCCGCTTCCCCCGCGAGTTCGCGCTGCTGCTGAAGCAGTTCCTCTATTTCGACCGCTACGTCCAGGCGCTGGCGCCGGAGCTGGATATGTTCAGTGACCAGCGTGTCGACCTGTTCGGCACCCTGGACCAGCTGCCCGGGGACGAGCCGCTCCACTGAGCGGCCTGGGCCCTTATTCCTGCGGGTCGGCGCACTCGGCCCGCGAGGAATCCAGCTTGCAACGGATGCGGCGCTGCAGGGTCAGCATGTCGGCGCTGTAGTAGCCGCGTTCGCGCAGTTGCAGTCGCACTTCCCGCATCATCACCTCGTACTCCCGTTTGTCGTCATCCGGGATCTCGATCCACCAGCGGTCCGGGATGTTCTTGGTCTCTTCATGTACGCGGTCAATGATCTGCTGATAGCTCTCGAAGAACACTTCGCGCACTAACTGGGCCGCTTCGTTGGGGATGCGGTCGCGGCGGGCCACCAGCTGCATGCTGATCTGCGCGATCGGGTAGTCGACGATGCCGCCGTCCGGGGTCATGCCCTTGTACAGTTCGACGATCTCATAGGCCGCTAGCGGCGCGGCGAGCACGTCCACCACGCCGTTGTTGAACATGTTGGGGGCGTTGACGATGTCCGTGGGCACCGGCGAGGCGCCCACCTGGCCGACCATTTCCGCCTGCACCGGGTCGTAGTCGAGCACCGCCACGTTTTTACCCGCCGCCGCCGCCAGGGAGTTGATCTTCTTGTCGTTGACGAACAGGTAGGCGCCGCCGCCGGGGGCGATACCGGCCACCACGTAATCCCCCTGCACCATGTGCTTCGCCGATGCGGGGTCGGCGAGTACCTGCAGCAGAATGCGCATATGCTGCTGGCTGGGCAGCCCGCCGATGGAGTCGATGGTGCCGGTGTAGGTATTGAACAGCCGCGCGCGCAGGCCGCTCATCAGCGCCGCGTCACAGAGGCCGGCTTTGAATTCATCCACCATCACCCGCTCGTCGGTATAGGGAATCAGATCCAGCTGGATACCGTATTCGAGCAGCCTGGCGCGCTGATCCTGCGCCGCCGAGAAGATCGGCCCGTTGCGGCCGACAATGTCCCAGATGCATATCTTGCGGGTGTCATTGCCGGCTTTGCCCAGGCCGGTCAGTTCGCGCATGGCGTCGACGCGCTGGGTCATGGGCAGGGCGTCGTTGTAGACGGTGTCCCGCAGCGCGGCGTCGGACGCGGACGCCGGCGCCACGGCGAAGGCCACGGCGGCGCTCACGCCGAGCAGGGTGTTACGCAATAAACGGGTAATGTGCACACGGCCTCCTGGTGCGGTTTATTTTTTATTCGAGCATTCGCCACGGGACGGATCGAATTTGCAGCGAATCCGGCTTTGCAGATCCAGCATGCGCCCGTCGTAATACTCCTGCTGGCGCAGGGTGTCGCGGGCTTCCTGCATCATCGCCTCGTATTCGCGTTTTTCATCGCTGGGGATGTCGATCCACCAGCGGTCCGGCACCCGGTCTTCCTCGGTTTTCACTCGTGTCCGTACCTGGTCGTAGGCCTCGAAGGAAGCTTCACGGATCAGTTGCGCCACTTCGTTGGGGAATTTGTCCAGCCGGCCCACCAGCTGCATGCTGATCTGCGCGATCGGGTAGTCGACGATGCCGCCGTCGGGCTCCATGCCTTTATAGAGTTCCAGCAGTTCATAGGCGATCAGCGGGGCGGCGAGGATGTCGACCACGCCGTTATTGAATTTATTCGGGGCACTGACGATGTCCGAGGGCACCGGCGTGGCGCCGATGCCGGCCACCATTTCCGACTGGGTCTTGTCGTAATCCAGCACCGCCACTTTTTTGCCGGCCGCACGGGCCAGTGAACTGATGCGCTTGTCGTTGACGAACACATGGGCGGCGCCGCCGGAGAAGATGCCCATGATCACGTACTCGCCCTGGACCATGCGGCCCGCCTGACTGGGGTGCGCCAGTACCTGCAGCAGGGTGCGCATGTGTTTGTTGTCGGGGATCGCGCCGATCGCGTCGATGGTGCCGGTGTAGCTGTTGAACAGGCGCGCGCGCATGCCGCTCATCAGGCCGGCGTCACAGCGTCCGGCCTTGAGCTCCTCGACCAGAATGGTTTCGTTGGTGAACGGAATCATTTCCAGGTCGATGCCGTATTCCAGCGCCATGGCGCGCTGCTCCATGGCCGCCTGGAACACCGGACCGTTGCGTCCGGCGATATCCCAGATGCATATCTTGCGGTTCAGGGCGGTGCCCGGCGGCATCTGGTCGATGCCCACCAGCTTGGCGATGGCGCCCAGCCGCACGCGCACCGGCATGTCGCGGGAATAAAAAATATCCGCCAGGGCGCGGACCAGTTCCTGGTCAACGTCCACCCCGGGGAGCAGTTGTTCCATTTTTTGCTGCTGTTCCTGCGACAGGCGCAGTTCTTCCGCACCGATACACAGCGATGACAGCGTTAGAAGCAATGAGGCGAGGAGAAAACGAAACATGGCTATCCCTGATTATTATTCGAGAGGGTCGCCGGCAGTAATAGCATGGAGATGACCACGACCGGATGCTGGCCAGACATACCGGAATGTCGCTGAGGTCAAGATCAGGTGAAACGGAGAGCGGCTTCCGCCGCTCCCTGTATCAGCGGGGCTGGGCGTCCAGGGACTGCCCATTGATTGCGGCCCCTTCAGGGCCCAGCAGATACAAATAACTGGCCACAATCTGTTCCGGTGTTTTCAGTTTTTCCGCGTCTTCGCCGGGATACGCAAGGGCGCGCATATCGGTGCGCGTGGCACCCGGGTTGATGGTGTTCACGCGAATTTTGGAGGTGTTCTCCAGTTCTTCCGCCAGGGTCTGCGAAAGATTTTCGGTGGCCGCCTTGGACGCCGCGTAGGCGCCCCAGAACGCGCGGCCCTTGCGGCCCACGCTGGAGGAGGTGAACAGGATGCGGCCGTCGTCGCTGTCGCGCAGCAGCGGCAGCAGCGCCTGGGTCAGATAGAAGGCGCTGTTGACGTTGACGCGCATCACCGAATCCCAGGTGTCCGCGCCGTAGCGCTCCAGAGGCGTGATGTCGCCGAGCACCGAGGCGTTGTGCAGCACCCCGTCCAGGCGCCCGAATTCGCGGCCGAACAGGGTCGCCAGCTCCTGATAGTCCTCGGGACGCGCCACCTCCATGTTGACCGGTGCCAGGGCCGGCTCCGGCCCGCCGGCGGCCTTGATCTTGTCGTAGACCGCTTCCAGCTTGCTCTGGGTGCGGCCCAGCAGAATGACGGTGGCGCCGTGGGCGGCCAGGGCCAGGGCCACCGCCCGGCCGATACCGGCACCGGCGCCGGTGACCAGAATAATACGATCCTTAAAGGCGTCCGGCGGGCACTGGTAATTCGCCGCCAGGCCGTTGAGTTCCTTGATGTCCATTTCGACTGTACCTACTTCTTCACAGTGTTTTCAGCAGCGGCAGCAGTTGCTCGCCGCGTTCCACAAAATAGTCGGCCGGCCAGGCGCGCGGATTGTCGTCCGCGTCGATATAGCCGAATCCGGCGGTGACGGTGATCATTTTCGCATTCAGCCCGGCCTGGATGTCACGCAAATGATCGCCCACATAAACGCAGTGGGTGGGGTTGGCCCCCACGGCGCCGGCCGCCATCAGCAGGCCTTCCGGGTCCGGTTTGCGCTCGCGGACCTGATCCGGGCAGATCACCGAGGCGCACCGGTCGAGCAGGCCCAGGCCGGCCAGTACCGGGCGGGTGAAGCGCTCCGGTTTATTGGTGATCACGCCCCAGGGCAGGTCCTGGTCTTCCAGCCAGGCCAGCGTTTCCGCCATGCCGTCGAACAGGCAGGTGTCCACGGCCAGGCGGCCGCCGTAGGCGTCGAGCAGATCATTGAGCCGGTCATCGAAGCCGGCGTCCCCGGGCGCCAGGCCGAAGCCCAGCTCGGTGAGCGCCCGGCCGCCGTTGGACACGGTGGCGCGCACCGCCTGGTAGCTGACCTCCGGCCGGCCGTGGTCGCGCAACAGCTGATTGAGCACCACGTAAAAGTCCGGCGCCGTGTCCACCAGGGTGCCGTCCAGATCAAAAAACACCGCCTCAAGCATGGCGCACCGCGTGCATCAGATAGTTCACCGACACATCGCGGTTGAGCTTGTACACCTGGGTCACCGGGTTGTAGGTCATGCCGGTGGTGTCGCGCACGTCCAGCCCGGCGTCCCGGCTCCAGCCGGCCAGCTCGGAGGGGCGGATCAGTTTGGCGTACTCGTGGGTGCCGCGGGGCAGCAGTCTCAGCACGTATTCGGCGCCGACAATGGCGAACAGGAACGCCTTGGGGTTGCGGTTGATGGTGCTGAAGAACACCTGGCCGCCGGGCTTCACCAGTTTGGCGCAGGCGCGGATCACCGACGACGGGTCGGGCACGTGCTCGAGCATTTCCAGGCAGGTCACGGCGTCGTACTCGCCGGCGCGTTGCTCGGCGATGTCCTCGGCCAGCACCTGCAGGTATTCCACTTCCACGCCGCTTTGCTCGGCGTGCAGGCGCGCCACCGCCAGCGGCGCCTCGCCCAGGTCGATGCCGGTGACCGTGGCGCCGCGCCGGGCCATGCCCTCGGAGAGCAGACCGCCGCCGCAGCCGATATCGATCACTTTCTTGCCGGGCAGGCCGAGGCGCTCGTCGATGTAATTGAGCCGCAGCGGATTGATGTCATGCAGCGGGCGGAATTCCGAGTTCGGGTCCCACCAGCGTTCCGCCAGGGCGTTGAATTTGGCGATTTCGCCGCTGTCCACGTTGGGTTGGTTCATCGGGTGTCCCTCATCGACTCTCATTCATTATTCGCGCGGTCATTGCCGGGCGCGATCTTGCGCTGCCATTCGCCGGCGTTCTTGGCGATCAGCGCGGCGTTCAGCGTGGTCAGCCGGCGGTCCGCCATCAGACAGCGCCCGGCGACCCAGCTGTGGGTGACCTGGTCCCGGGTAGCGGCGTAGACCAGTTGCGCCACCGGGTCGTAGACCGGCTGGGTTTCCAGGGCCCCCAGGTCGACGGCGATCATATCCGCCTGCTTGCCGATTTCCAGTGAACCCGTGCGGCTCTCCAGGCCCAGCGCCCGGGCGCCGTTGAGGGTCGCCATGCGCAGGGCGGTGGCCGCCGGCACCGCGTCGGCGCGCAGGCTCACGCCCTTGGCGAGCAGGGCGGCGGTGCGGGTCTCGCCGATCATGTCCAGGTCGTTGTTGCTGGCCGAGCCGTCGGTGCCGAGAGCCACATTGATGCCGGCGTCGAGCAGTTTCTGCACCGGGCAGAAGCCGCTGGCCAGTTTCAGGTTGGACTCGGGGCAGTGCACCACCTGGCTGCCGGTCTCCGCCAGCCACTGGATTTCCTCGTCGAGCAGCTGGGTCATGTGCACCGCCAGCAGGCGCGGGTTGAGCAGGCCCAGTTGCTTGAGCCGGGTCAGCGGCCGCTCGCCGCTGGCTTCCACCGCCTGGTGGATCTCGCCGGCGGTTTCGTGCACGTGCATCATCACCGGCGCGTCCAGCTCCTCGGCCAGGGTGAGCACCTTCTCCAGCGGCCCGTCGGAGACGGTATAAGGCGCGTGAGGGCCGAAACCGATGGTCACCCGGGGTTCGTGGCGCCAGTTATCGGCGGCCTCCGTGGCCAGGCGAAGATAGTCGTCCGGGCCGGCGCCCATGGGGGTGGGGAAGTCCAGGATCGGCGAGAACAGCACCGCCCGCAGGCCCGCTTCCATGGCCACCCGGGCGGTGGTCTCCGGGAAGAAGTACATGTCGGCGAAGCAGGTGGTGCCGGAGCGGATCATCTCGGCGGCGGCCAGACGGGTGCCGTCGCGCACGAAGGCTTCGCTCATCCACTGCCCCTCGGCCGGCCAGATGTGCTGCTCCAGCCAGGTCATCAGCGGCAGGTCGTCGGCCAGGCCGCGGAACAGGTTCATGGCGGCGTGGGTGTGGGCGTTCACCAGGCCGGGGATCAGCAGGTGGTTGCCCAGCTCCACCACCTCGTCGGCGCGCCATTTCTGGTCCGCCAGGGGCGTCGGCAGCAGGTCGACGATGGTGTCGCCGCGGACCACCAGGGCGTGATCGGCGAGGGCGCCGGTTTCCGGGGCCACCGGCGCGATCCAGCCGGCTTTGATGATGAGGTCGGCGTGTTGGTGATCCGGGGACGGCTGATTCTGCATCGCTGACGGCTCCTTATTAGCTCCCGCTGACGGCGCCTTCTCCGCGCGGAAGTGGGCGTGAGACCGGGCCCGGCCCGGTCGGTCCGGCGGCGAGTATAACCTGTCTGGCCAGCCTCGTCCGATGCCGGCGCCGGGCTTGTGGTGACGGGGTTGATGGGAATTATTTAGAGGCGGCAAAGCTGTGCTATCATCGGTGGCTTTTAGGAGCTCCGCGACCGGGGCTTCCGCGGGTCGCTATCCACGCCACCGAGGGATATAAGGAACGCCATGACGGACCTCGCCAAAGAAGTTACTCCCGTCAACATCGAGGACGAACTCAGACAGTCGTACCTGGATTACGCCATGAGCGTGATCGTGGGCCGGGCTCTGCCGGATGTGCGCGACGGCCTCAAGCCGGTGCACCGCCGCGTGCTGTTCGCCATGCACGAGCTCAGCAACGACTGGAATAAACCCTATAAAAAGTCCGCCCGTGTGGTGGGTGATGTAATTGGTAAATATCACCCCCACGGCGATTCCGCTGTGTACGACACCATTGTCCGCATGGCCCAGCCGTTCTCCCTGCGCTACATGCTGGTGGACGGGCAGGGCAACTTCGGTTCCATCGACGGCGACTCCGCCGCCGCCATGCGTTACACCGAAGTGCGCATGGCCAAGATCGCCCACGAGCTGCTGGCCGATCTGGACAAGGAAACCGTCGACTATGTGGACAACTACGACGGCACCGAGCGCATTCCCGACGTCATGCCGACGCGGGTGCCCAACCTGCTGGTCAACGGCTCCTCCGGCATCGCCGTGGGCATGGCCACCAATATCCCGCCCCACAACATGGGCGAAGTGATCGACGGCTGTCTGGCGCTGATCGACGACGACAGCCTGACCCCGGACGACCTGATGGAATACATCAAGGGTCCGGATTTCCCCACCGCCGGCATCATCAATGGCCGCGCCGGTATCGTGCAGGCCTACCGCACCGGCCGTGGCCGCATCTGGGTGCGCGCCCGCGCCGAAATCGAGCAGACCGACAAGAGTGGCAAGGAAGCCATCATCATCCACGAGCTGCCCTACCAGGTGAACAAGGCGCGTCTGATCGAGAAGATCGCCGAGCTGGTCAAGGAAAAGCGCATCGAGGGCATCACCGAGCTGCGCGACGAATCCGACAAGCAGGGCATGCGGGTCTATATCGAGCTGCGCCGGGGCGAGAACGCGGAAGTAGTGCTGAACAACCTCTATCAGCAGACGCAGATGGAGACCGTATTCGGCATCAACACCGTGGCCCTGGTCGACGGCCAGCCGCGCACCCTGAACCTGCGCGACCTGCTGGACGCCTTCCTGCGCCACCGCCGCGAGGTGGTGACCCGCCGTACCGTTTACGAACTGCGCAAGGCCCGCGAGAAGGCCCACCTGCTGGAAGGTCTGGCGGTGGCGCTGGCCAACATCGATCCGGTGATCGAGCTGATCAAGGGCTCGCCGAGCGCCGCCGAAGCGAAGGAAAAGCTGCTCGCCAAGGGCTGGGCGCCGGGTGACGTGCTGGCCATGCTGGAGCGCGCCGGCGGCGAAGACGCCGCGCGTCCGGACGGTCTCGATGAACACTACGGGCTGCGCGACAACTTCTATCACCTGAGCCCGGAACAGGCCCAGGCGATTCTCGACCTGCGCCTGCAGAAACTGACCGGCCTGGAACGGGAAAAACTGATCACCGATTACCAGGTGCTGCTGGACCAGATCCGCGAAATGATGCTGATCCTGGCCGACCCGGACCGCCTGATGCAGGTGATCCGCGACGAGCTGCACGCGATTCGTTCGGAGTACAGCGACGAGCGCCGCACGGAAATCCAGACCTCGCGGCTGGATCTGAGCATGGAAGATCTGATCGCCGAGGAAACCGTGGTGGTCACGCTCAGCCATTCCGGCTACGCCAAGACCCAGCCGATCGACACCTACCGGGCGCAGAAGCGCGGCGGGCGCGGCAAGTCCGCCGGCCAGCTGAAGGACGAGGATTACGTCGAGCAGCTGCTGGTGGCCGGCACCCACGACACCCTTCTGTGCTTCACCAATGAAGGCAAGGTCTACTGGCTGCGCGTGTTCGAGCTGCCCCAGGGCGGCCGCGCCTCCCGCGGCAAGCCGATCGTCAACCTGATTCCGGCGCTCAAGCCCGAGGAGCGCATCACCGCCATTCTGCGTCTGGACGCGGAAATGGTCCGCCAGCGCGCCGGCGGCGATGATGAGGACGAGACCGACGCCGACGCGACGGCCATCGACGGCGAAGCCGCCGAGGTGGTGGAAGACATGGAAGCCGATGGCGCCGACAGCGAACCGCAGGCCGCCGAAGGGCCGTTCATCTTCATGGCGATCTCCAACGGCGTGGTCAAACGCACCGAGCTGGCCAAGTTCGCCAAGCCGCGCAGCAACGGCCTGATCGCCGTGCGTCTGCAGGAAGGCGAGCACCTGGTCAACGTGGCCATTACCCAGGGCGACGAAGACGTGGTGCTGGTGGCCGGCAACGGCAAAGTGGTCCGCTTCCAGGAATCCAAGGTCCGGGTGATGGGCCGCACCGCCCGCGGCGTGCGTGGCATGAAAGTGGCCGAGGGCGAGGAAGTGATCGCCCTGATGGTGCCGCAGGAAGGCGGGCAGATGCTGGCCGCGTCCGAGAACGGCTACGGCAAGCGTACCGACCTGAGCGAGTTCCCCACCAAGGGTCGGGGCACCCAGGGCGTGATCGGCATGGTGGTCAACGAGCGCAACGGCCCGCTGGTGGGCGCCGCCCAGGTGTTCGGCAACGAGGACATCATGCTGATCTCCAACCAGGGCACCCTGGTGCGCACCCGCGTGGACGAAGTCAGCCATCTGGGCCGCAACACCCAGGGTGTTCGTCTGATCCGCCTCGGCAACGGTGAAGCCTTGTCCGGTCTGGCGCCGATTCCGGAGCTGGACGTGGACGACGAAGAGCTGGAAGAGGGCGCCGCCGAAGAGAACGGCGCTGATGGTGCCGACAACGCTCCGGCGGACGGCGACGAAGAGTAAAAAAGGAAGGGGCGGCGCCACCGCCCCCAATCCTGAATCCTGTATCGCGGCCCAGCCGCTATAACCCGGAGATCAACCAATGTCCCGCGCTTATAACTTTTGCGCCGGCCCGGCGGCCTTGCCGGAAGCGGTCCTTCAGCGGGCCCGCGAGGAAATGCTGGATTACCGTGGCACCGGTATGTCGGTGATGGAGATGAGCCATCGCGATGACGTGATCGTGGCCATGGCGGAGCAGGCCGAAAAGGACCTGCGCGATCTGATGGGGATTTCCGACGACTACGCGGTGCTGTTCCTGCAGGGCGGCGCCAGTGCCCAGTTCGCCATGGTGCCCATGAACCTGCTCGGCGACGCGGGCCGCGCCGATTACATCAACACCGGCCAGTGGTCCAGCAAGGCGATCAAGGAAGCGCGCCGCTTCGGCGAGATCAATGTGGCGGCCTCCAGCGAGGACCGCAACTTCACCTATGCGCCGGCGCAGAGCGACTGGCGGCTGTCCGACGACGCCGCCTACGTGCATTACTGCCCCAACGAAACCATCGGCGGGTTGGAGTTCGATTTCGTGCCCGAGGTGGACAAGCCGCTGGTGGCGGATATGAGCTCCACCATCCTGTCGCGTCCGCTGGATGTCAGCCGCTTCGGCCTGATCTACGCCGGCGCGCAGAAGAACATCGGCCCGGCCGGGATCACGGTGGTGATCGTGCGCAAGGACCTGCTCGGCCGGGCCGGCGCCTCGGTGCCGGCGATGATGAACTACCAGACCCACGCCGAGAACGGCTCCATGTACAACACGCCGCCCACCTTTGCCTGGTATCTGGCCGGCCTGGTGTTCCAGTGGCTCAAGGAGCAGGGCGGGGTGGACGCCATGGGCGAGATCAACCGGCGCAAGGCGGACAAGCTGTACGGTTTCATCGACGCCAGCGGCTTCTACAGCAACCCGGTGGCGCCCACCCAGCGCAGCTGGATGAATGTGCCTTTCATTCTCTCCGACAGCGCTCTGGACAAGGCCTTTCTGGCCGAGGCGGACGCCGCCGGGCTGCGCAACCTCAAGGGCCACCGCAGTGTCGGCGGCATGCGCGCCAGCATTTATAATGCGGTACCGGAAACGGCCGTGGATGCCCTGATAGATTTCATGGCGGACTTCGAAAAACGCAACGGATAAAGCGGGTGCGCGCGCACTCGCCAGCCGTGGCGCGCCCAGGCGGAACCTGACATGACCGAATCATTGGACAAGCTGAGAGATCAGATCGACGCCCTGGACCAGCAGCTCCAGGATCTGCTCAATCACCGCGCCGAGCTCGCCCACCAGGTGGCCGAAGTGAAGCGCCGCGAGGATGCCGAGCCGGTGTTTTACCGCCCGGAGCGGGAGGCCCAGGTACTGAGCCGCATCAAGGAACGCAATAAGGGCCCGATCGACGCGGAATCCATCGCGCGCCTGTTCCGCGAGGTGATGAGCGTGTGCCTGGCGCTGGAACAGCCCATGCGCGTGGCGTTTCTGGGCCCGGAGGGCACCTTCACCCAGCAGGCGGCGATCAAGCATTTCGGCCACGCGGTGGAAAGCGTGCCGCTGGGCGCCATCGACGAGGTGTTCCGTGAGGTGGAGGCGGGCGCCGTGCACTTCGGCGTGGTGCCGGTGGAAAACTCCACCGAGGGCATGGTGAACCACACCCTGGATTCGTTCATGAACTCCGACCTCAAGATCTGCGGTGAGGTGGAACTGCGTATCCACCACCACCTGCTGGCCGGCCCGCACACCCGCCGCGACAAGGTGACGCGCATCTACTCGCACCAACAGACCCTGGCCCAGTGCCGCCAGTGGCTGGACGCGCACATGCCGGCCGTGGAGCGGGTGGCGGTGAGTTCCAACGCGGAGGCCGCGCGGCGGCTCAAGGACGAATGGAACGCCATGGCCATCGCCGGCGACATGGCCCGCGAGCTCTATAATCTGGAGCCGGTGCAGCGCAACATCGAGGACCGCCCGGACAACACCACCCGCTTCCTGATCATCGGCCGCCAGGACACGCCGCCCTCCGGCCGCGACAAGACCAGCCTGCTGATCTCCGGCAAGAACCGTCCGGGGCTGCTGTCGGACCTGCTGCGGCCGTTCCGGGACAAGGGCATCAACCTGACCCGTCTGGAAAGCCGGCCCTCGCGCATCGCCAACTGGAGCTATGTGTTCTTCGTCGACTGCGAGGGCCACAAAGCCGACGCCACGCTCACCGAGGTGCTGGAGACTCTGGAAGCCGACGGCAATACCATCAAGGTGCTGGGCTCCTATCCGAAGGCGGTTCTGTAGGAAAGCGCTATGACTTGCGATTACACCCAACTGGCCAACAACGGCGTGCAGCAACTGCGCCCCTATCAGCCGGGCAAACCCGTCGAGGAGCTGCAGCGTGAGCTGGGCCTGCGCGACGTGGTCAAGCTGGCCAGCAACGAAAACCCGCTGGGCCCCAGCCACCGGGCGCTGGAAGCGGCGCGCCGGTCGCTGGATCAGATCCACCTCTACCCGGACGGCGCCGGTTTCGAGCTGAAACACGCCCTGGCGGACAACCTGGGCGTGAGCAGCGACCGCATCACCCTGGGCAACGGCTCCAACGACGTGCTCGAGCTGGTGGCGCGCGCCTATCTGCAGCCCGGCGACGAGGCGGTGTTCTCGGAGTACGCCTTCGCCATCTACCCGCTGGTGACCCTGGGCTGCTCCGCCAAGCCGGTGTCGGTGGATTCGCACCTCTACGGCCACGACCTGGCCGCCATGGCGGACGCCATCACCGAACGCACCCGGGTGGTGTTCCTGGCCAACCCCAACAACCCCACCGGCACCTGGTTCAATGACCAGGCGCTGGACAACTTCCTGGCCCGGGTGCCGGAGCGGGTGATCGTGGTGCTGGACGAGGCGTACTTTGAGTACGTGGAGGAAAGCCACTACCCGGACGGCCTGAAGCGGCTCGACCGCTACCCGAACCTGGTGGTCACCCGCACCTTTTCCAAGATCCACGGCCTGGCCGGCCTGCGCGTGGGCTACGCCGTATCGCACCCGCAGATCGCCGATGTGCTCAACCGGGTGCGCCAGCCCTTCAACGTCAATATTCCGGCGCTGGCGGCGGCCCAGGCGGCCCTGGGCGACCTTGACCATATCGAGAACTCCAAGGGCGAGAACACCGCCGGCCTGGTGCAGCTGGCGGAAGGGCTCGACGCCCTCGGCTTCACGCAGATTCCTTCGGTGGCCAATTTCATCGCCTTCGACTGCGGCGGCGACGCCGAGACGGTCTACCAGGGGCTGCTGCGCGAAGGGGTGATCGTGCGCCCGCTGGGCGGCTACGGCCTGCCCAACCACCTGCGGGTCACCGCCGGCACCGCCCGCGACAACGAACGTTTCCTGCAGGCCCTGAAACAAGTGACGCGCCGCTGATGAGCGCGCCCCGGCCCCCTCTGTTTCAACGTGTCGCCATCATCGGGCTGGGCCTGATCGGCGGCTCGCTGGCCGCCGCCATCCGCGAGCAGGGGCTGGCGCGCACCGTGGTGGCCGGCTCCCGCTCCACGCGCACCCTGGAGCAGGGCCTGGCCCTGGGGCTGATCGACGAGGGCAGCCAGGACCTGGCGGTGGCGGTGCGCGGCGCCGATCTGGTGTTCGTGGCGACGCCGGTGTCGTCCATGGGGGCGGTGCTGAAAGCGCTGCGCCCGGGGCTCGCCGAGCGCGCCATCGTCACCGACGGCGGCAGCGTCAAAGGCGCGGTGATCGCCGAAGCCCGCCGGGCCCTGGGCGATCATTTCCCGCGCTTCGTGCCGGGCCATCCGATCGCCGGCAAGGAAAAAAGCGGCGTGGAAGCCGCCGATGCGGGGCTGTATCGCCAGCACCGGGTGATCCTGACCCCCACCCCGGACACCGACCCCGGCGCCACCGCGCGGGTGAACGCGCTGTGGGCGGCGGTGGGCGCGGAAGTGCTGGAGATGGCGCCGGACCACCACGACCGGGTGCTGGCGGAAACCAGCCATCTGCCGCATTTGCTGGCGTTTTCGCTGGTCGATACCCTGGCCCGGCAGGGCGATTCCACCGAGATTTTCCGCTATGCCGCCGGCGGCTTCCGCGATTTTACCCGCATCGCCAGTTCCGACCCGGTGATGTGGCACGACATCTTCCGCGAGAACCGGGACGCGGTGCTGGAAGCGCTGGCTCTGTTCCGGGACGGCATCGACCGTTTCCAGAACGCCATCGAGCATAACGACGACGAGGCCCTGATGGGCGTCATGACCCGGGCCAACGCCGCCCGGGCCCACTTTCTGGCCATGAACGAGCGCACCTCCTACACCCGCGCCCGGCATTCCGACGACGAGACAGGCATGACACAGCAATCCAACCCCACCTTCCTGGCGCGCCCCGGCGGCCGGCTCAACGGCCGGCTGCGGGTGCCGGGTGATAAATCCATGTCCCACCGGGCCATCATGCTGGCGTCCCTGGCCGAGGGCACCACCACCGTGGAGGGGTTTCTGGAAGGGGAGGACGCCCTGGCCACGCTGCAGGCGTTCCGCGACATGGGCGTGCTGATCGAAGGCCCCCACCACGGTCAGGTGATCGTGCACGGGGTCGGCCTGCACGGCCTCAAGGCACCGGGCAAACCGCTCTACATGGGCAATTCCGGCACCTCCATGCGGCTGCTCACCGGCCTGCTCGCCGGCCAGGCGTTCGACACCGAACTGACCGGCGATGAATCGCTCTCCAAGCGGCCCATGGAGCGGGTCGCCGGCCCGCTGCGGGAAATGGGCGCGCGCATCGACACCGGCGAGGGCGGCCGGCCGCCGGTGCGTATCCACGGCGGCCAGACGCTGAAGGGCATCCATTATCCGCTGCCGATGGCGTCCGCCCAGGTGAAGTCGGCGGTGCTGCTGGCGGGCCTGTACGCCGAGGGCGACACCTCGGTGACCGAGCCGGCCCCCACCCGCGACCACACCGAGCGGATGCTGGGCGGGTTCGGCGTGCCGGTGCGGCGCGACGGCGCCACCAGCACGGTGACCGGCGGCACGCCGCTGGCGGCGGGCCCCCTGGACGTGCCGGCGGACATCTCCTCGGCGGCGTTCTTCCTGGTCGGCGCCTCCATCGCCGAAGGCAGCGAGCTGACCCTGCCCCATGTGGGGGTGAACCCGACGCGCACCGGGGTGATCGACATTCTCAAGCTGATGGGCGCGGACATCCGCCTGGAGAACCCGCGCGATTCCGGCGGTGAGCCGGTGGCCGACCTGGTGGTCAGGAGCGCGCCGCTCAAGGGCATCGAGATCCCCCGGGAGCTGGTGCCGCTGGCCATCGACGAGTTTCCGGCGATCTTCATCGCCGCCGCCTGCGCCCAGGGCGAAACCGTGCTGCGCGGCGCCGAGGAGCTGCGCGTCAAGGAGTCCGACCGCATCCAGGTGATGGCGGACGGCCTGGCGGCGCTGGGCGTGGAGCATGAAGTGTATGAAGACGGCATCCGCATCGTCGGCGGCCCGTTCGGCGGCGGTGAGGTGGATTCCCACGGCGATCACCGTATCGCCATGAGTTTCGCCATGGCGGCGCTGCGCGCCTCGGCGCCCATCACCATCCGCCGCTGCGCCAACGTGGCCACCAGCTTCCCGGGCTTCGCGGATCTTGCCCGCGGCGCCGGTCTCGACCTGGAGGTGCACGCATCCAAGGAGAACGCATGATCCCGATCATCACCATCGACGGCCCGGTGTCCTCCGGCAAGGGCACCGTGGCGCGCCTGGTGGCCGCCCGGCTGGCCTGGCACCTGCTCGACTCCGGTGCTCTCTACCGGGTGCTGGGGCTGTACGCCACCCGCCAGGGCGTGGCCCTGGATGACCAGCCGGCGCTGATCCGGCTCGCCGAGAACCTGCCGGTGGTGTTCCGCGAGCAGAACGGCGACACCGCCGTGGTGCTCGACGGCGAGGACGTGAGCGCCGACATACGCCGCGAGGAAGTGGGCGAGATGGCCAGCCAGGTGGCCGTGCTGCAGCCGGTGCGCGACGCGCTGTTCGCCCGCCAGCGGGCCTTCGCCCTGAGCCCGGGCCTGGTGGCCGACGGCCGTGATATGGGCACGGTGGTATTCCAGGACGCGCCGCTCAAGATCTACCTCAACGCCAGCGCCGAGGAGCGCGCCCGCCGGCGCTACGCCCAGTTGAAGGAAAAGGGCTTTGATGCTACCCTCGCGACCCTTATCGAGGACATCCAGACCCGGGACGACCGGGACATGAACCGCGATGTGGCACCGCTGAAGCCCGCTGATGACGCGGTGGAGATCGATTCCACCTCGCTCTCCGTGGAACAGGTGGTGGACGCGATTCTCGATGAGGCCGCCCGCCGATCTCTGGTCTGAAGGCGGTAAAACCGTATTCATCCGTAGGAGCGGCCCTGGCCGCGGCAACCCCGATTACGCGGGGTCCGCGGGCAGGGCCGCTCCCGCAATGAGTGTTAAGTGACAGGTCGCCCGGCCCCTGACAGTAAACCAGCTTGGGGCGGTGGCCTTTTAGTAATAACCCATGCCTGCTGGTTGGTATGTGTATCCGTGAGACTTCTCCATGACTGAATCTTTTGCCGAACTTTTTGAAGAAAGCCTTAAGGACCTCGACGTTGCCCGTGGTTCCATCATCAAAGGCACCGTGGTCGCCATCGACAGCGACTGGGTGACCGTTAACGCCGGCCTCAAGTCCGAGGGCATCATCGCCCGCGGCGAGTTCATCAGCGAAACCGGTGAACTGGAAATCGCCGAAGGCGATGAAGTGGAAGTGGCGGTTGACGCTATTGATGACGGCATGGGCTTCACCCGTCTGTCCCGCGAAAAGGCCAAGCGCGCCGAAGTGTGGGGCGAACTGGAAGTGGCTTTCGACAAAGACGAGATCGTCAAAGGTCAGATTTCCGGCAAGGTGAAGGGTGGCTTCACCGTCGATATCGGCCCGATCCGCGCGTTCCTGCCCGGCTCCCTGGTGGACATCCGTCCGGTACGCGACGTGACCCACCTGGAAGGCAAGGACCTGGATTTCAAGGTCATCAAGCTCGATCCCAAGCGTAACAACGTGGTGGTGTCCCGCCGCGCGGTCATGGAAGCCGAGCACTCCGCCGAGCGCGAAGCGCTGCTCGAGTCTCTGCAGGAAGGCATGGTCGTCAAGGGTATCGTCAAGAACCTGACCGACTACGGCGCGTTCGTCGACCTGGGCGGCATCGACGGCCTGCTGCACATCACCGACATGGCCTGGAAGCGCATCAAGCATCCCAGCGAAATCGTCGAAGTGGGCCAGGAAATCGAAATCAAGGTCCTCAAGTTCGACCGCGAGAAGATGCGTGTTTCCCTGGGTCTCAAGCAGCTGGGCGAAGATCCCTGGCACGATATCGTGCAGAAGTACCCGGAAGGTGCCCGCGTCAAGGCCCGTGTCACCAACCTCACCGACTACGGCTGCTTCGCGGAAATCGAAGAAGGCGTGGAAGGCCTGGTGCACGTGTCCGAGATGGACTGGACCAACAAGAACATCCACCCGTCCAAGGTTGTCGAGATCGGCGACGAAGTGGAAGTGATGATCCTGGACATCGACGAAGACCGTCGTCGTATCTCCCTGGGTATCAAGCAGTGCCAGTCCAACCCGTGGGAATCCTTCTCCGAGAACTACCAGAAAGGCGACCGCATCAGCGGCAAGATCAAGTCGATCACCGATTTTGGTATCTTCATCGGCCTGGAAGGCGGCATCGACGGCCTGGTGCACCTGTCCGACATCTCCTGGGAAGAGCAGGGCGAAGAGGCGGTGCGCAACTTCAACAAGGGCGACGAGCTGGAAACCGTGGTACTGTCCATTGATGCCGAGCGGGAAAGAATTTCCCTTGGAATCAAGCAGTTGACAGATGATCCGTTTGCTCAGTATGTTGCTGCAAACGAGAAGGGCACCATCGTTAAAGGCAAGGTAACGGAAGTGGACGCCAAGGGCGCCACCGTGGAGTTGGCTGAAAACGTGGAAGCATCCCTGCGTGCCAGCGAACTCAGCCGCGACAAGGTCAACGATGCGACCGAAGTGCTCAGCGTCGGTGACGAGGTGGAAGCCCGCATCACCAACGTGGATCGCAAGAACCGTGTGATCACCCTGTCCGTACGCGCCAAAGATCAGGTGCAGGACAAGGAAGCACTGGATACCCAGGGTCCGGACGCCAACGCGCCCAAGACCATTGGTGATCTGATCAAGAAGCAGATGGAAAACAGCAACGAGTCATAACGGCTCCTCCCGGGGGCCGGCCATCAGGCCGGCCCCGCTTGGGCAGGGAGCCCAGGGGAGTAGGTTGCAATGGCGTCAGCGTTAACCAAATCGAAACTGATTGCCCGTATTTCCAAGGAAAACCAGCAATTGTCTCCCAGGGATGTGGAGCTCGCCGTAAAAACCCTGATTGACTACATGGCCGACACCCTCGCTGAAGGGGGCCGCATCGAAATACGCGGTTTCGGCAGTTTTTCCCTTCATTTCCGTGCACCTCGCGTGGGCCGTAATCCCAAGACCGGCGCCAGCGTCAAGCTGCATGGCAAGTACGTTCCCCATTTCAAATCCGGTAAAGAGCTGCGCGAACGGGTCAACGACTCCATGTTCGACGCGTCGTCCGGAACCCATGGCGACGAGAAACGCAACGCCGATGACGCCCCCGGCGAAGCCGTCAACGGCTGATCGCCCCAGCAGGACGATGTGATGCGAAATCTTTACCGTATTTTTCTGATTCTGGTTTTGCTGCTGATCTTCATGGCGGCTTTCCTGTTCGTCACCGCCAATACCCAGCCGGTGACCCTGGCGGTGCCCGTCGCCGACTGGCAATACCAGGTGACGCTGGGCGCACTGGTGGTGGTGCTGCTGGCCCTCGGCCTGCTGGCGGGGCTGGTCACCGGCCTGGGCCTGAAAGGGTTGCGCGGCCTGTTCGGACCCCGTTCATGAGCGAACCGCTTTGGCTTATTCCGCTGTTCTTTTTCGCCATCGCCACGGGCTTTTTCCTCGGCCGGCGTGAAGGTAAACGCCGCCAGCGCCGGCGCATGGATTCGCTGTCCCAGGAGTACGTGGCCGGTCTGAATTTTCTGCTCAACGAAGAGCCGGACAAGGCGGTGCAGGCCCTGCTCAACAGCCTGGAGGTCAACGACCAGACCCTGGAAACGCACCTCAGCATGGCGCGCCTGTTCCGCAAGCGCGGCGAATTCGACCGCGCCACCCTGATTCACTCCCACCTTCTCGAGCAGGGCGAGCTGCCCCGCGCCACCCAGGAGCAGATTCAGCTGGAGCTGGCCGAGGACTACCTGGCCGGCGGCCTGTTCGACCGGGCCGAGGAAGTGCTGCTGGAAATGCTCGACCAGGAGTGCGAAAAGCGCGAGCAGGTGATTCGCCAGCTCACCTACCTGTACGAGCAGGAGCGTGACTGGACCAACGCCATCTCCATGGGCGAGCACCTGGTTAAATCGCAGCCCAAGATCGCCCCGGTGCTGGCCCACTACTGCTGCGAGGAAGCGGAAGCGCAGATCGCCCGCAGCGAGCTCAACCCGGCACGCCGCATGCTGCGCCGCGCCCTCGGCTTCGACAAGAACTGCGTTCGCGCCAGCGTCCTGCAGGGGCGCCTGGAAATGCGCGAGGAAGACTGGAATGCGGCCATCGACGCGTTCCGCCGCATCTGGAAACAGGATCCGGACTTCTTTGACGAGGTGCTCAGCGAGTTGCGCCAGTGCTATCAGGCACTGGAGAAAGAAGAGGACTTTATCCGCATGCTCGCCGATTACAGCGCCGAGACACCCAGCACCGCCCGGGTGCTGCTGCTGTCCGAGCAGCTGCGCGAGCGCTACGGCGACCGCGAGGCCGGGCAGTTCATCGCCGACTACATGCAGGCCAACCCCACGGTGCTCGGCCTGCACCGCCTGATCGACATGAACCTGCAAGGGTCGGCGGAAGGCGAGGCCCGCGAGCACCTGGGTCTGCTCAAAGCGCTCACCGAGCGGCTGACCAGCGGTAAAACCATCTATCAGTGCCGCCGCTGCGGGTTCCAGACCCCGTTGCTGCAGTGGCGCTGCCCCAGCTGCCGCCGCTGGGGCACCATCAAACCCCGCTCCGAAGGAGAGATTAAGCCGTGACCGTCGCCAGCCCCATTATCGTCGCCCTGGATTACTCGCAACCGGACCAGGCGCTGGCGATGGCGGACCGGCTCGACCCGGCCAAGGTGCGGGTCAAGGTGGGCAAGGAGCTGTTCACCCGGGGCGGACCGGACGTGGTGCGCGCCCTCCACGACAAAGGCTTCCAGGTGTTCCTGGACCTCAAATTCCACGACATTCCCAACACCGTGGCCGGCGCCGTCAAGGCCGCCGCCGACCTGGGCGTATGGATGGTCAACGTCCATGCCAGCGGCGGCAGCCGCATGATGCTCGCCGCCCGTGAGGCGCTGGTCGGCCATGAACGTCCGCCGCTGTTGATCGCGGTCACCGTGCTCACCAGCCAGGAACGGGCCGACCTTCAGGAAATCGGCATCGACCACGAACCCGAGGACCAGGTCCGCCGCCTGGCGGCCCTGACCCGCGACAGCGGTCTCGACGGCGTGGTCTGCTCGGCCCGCGAGGCCGCCATGCTGCGCGCCGCCTGCGGCGACGATTTCGCCCTGGTAACCCCCGGCATTCGTCCGGCCGGCAGCGCCGGCGACGACCAGCGCCGGGTGGTGACGCCGCCCCAGGCCCGCGAATGGGGCGTGGACTTCATGGTGATCGGACGCCCGATCACCCGTGCGGAAAATCCCACGGCCGCGGTCGACGATATCCTACAAAGTCTTTCCTGATCAGAGCGCGAAAAGTCACCGCGCAGGCTTACAGCCCCGCCGCTTCGTCCCGCCTAGAGTAGAACGTCCTAACCCAAACCGATAAGGAGGAAGGACGATGAAGCTCCATGGACGAAAACTGTATCAAACCCTGCTACTCAGCCTGATGCTGCTTGCCGGCGGCCTGCCCGCCGCCCAGGCCGCCCCCGAAGCGGAGGGCGCCGGCGACGGTGCCGCCGCCGTGGACACCACGGTGAGCCTGAACAACGCCGGGGTGGAAGAGCTGCAGACCCTGAAAGGCATCGGCCCCAAGACCGCCGCCTCGATCGTGGCCTGGCGCGACCGGGAAGGGCCGTTCGAATCCGTCGATCAGCTTATGGCGGTGAAGGGCATCGGCGAGATGACGTTGTCGCGGATCCGTGACCGGCTGAGTCTCTGAGTGCTGTAGACCGTTGACGCGGAATGCCGCCCGCTCTTCCGTCATTCCGCTTTCACCGGCCGTCCTTTCCCCGGGACGGTCGGCTTTTTATATTCATCTCCGTCAGCGACGGAGAATGACCGATGCCTTGCGGGAGCGCGCTTGTGGGAGCGGGCCCCGCCCGCGAAAGGGAGCAAAGCTCCCGGCAGGATTCCAGAGACTTATATTGTTCCGGCGGTCGGAGCTCCGTATCCGAGACGCGGTGCAATGGTGGTGCCTTCCGGGACCGCTCAAGCCGTCCCTGGCCGCTGTTAGTTTGGCCATCCCTGGCCAAACAGCTCCCTCCAGGCACCACCATTGCCCCGCTCACTAGGCAGCGGCACCGCCACGGGTCAGAACACCGCCTGGACCTTTCTACGAAGTGTGGTTTGTGGCGGCGAATCTCCCAAGGAGCGCCGGGAGCGGGTGGGCCCGTCCAGGACCGTGTTTGGCCAGGGATGGCCAAACGCCGAGCCTACAGATACCGTCTTGCCCATCAACTGGTTCGGGCCACTCTCATCTCGGAGATGGTGTGGGCCGGCATCCCATAACACGACGGGTCGAAACACCGACCGCTTTTCAGTACTCCGTACATGA
>NZ_CAXPXK010000013.1:0-48129 GCF_964221125.1 Alloalcanivorax sp. | reverse complement strand
CTCGATCCAGACCCGGCTCGACAAGGTGCGCAAGCAGCGCGCCCAGGGCCGGCGTGCCCGCGACCGCTCGGAGACGCCGTTGATCTCGCTGGTGGGGTCTACCAACGCCGGCAAGTCGACGCTGTTCAATGCGCTCACCACCGGCGACGTCTACGTGGCCGACAAGTTGTTCGCGACCCTCGATCCGACCCTGCGCAAGGTGCGGGTCCCGGGTGTGGGGCCGGCGATTCTGGCCGACACCGTGGGCTTTATCCGGCACCTGCCGCACCGGCTGGTGCAGGCGTTTCGCGCCACCCTCGAGGAGACCGTTAACGCGTCCTTGCTGCTGCATGTGACAGACAGTAGTGTCGAAGAGAGCGACGCCAACGTGGCCGCGGTGAACGAAGTCCTGGAAGAAATCGGCGCGGATACCGTGCCCGTGCTGCATGTTTACAATAAGGTGGACGCCCTGGAAGACGCGTCGCCGCACCTGGAACGCGATGAACAGGGGCTGCCCTGGCGTGTCTGGTTGTCGGCGCGCACCGGCGAGGGCTTCGACCTGTTGCATCAGGCGATCGCCGAGCGGCTGGCGGACCGCTGGGTGGACCGCTGGTTGCGGTTGCCTCCGGAGGCCGGCCGGTTGCGGTCGCGCCTCCATGAGGCCGGCGAGGTGCGCGAGGAACAGGCGGCCACCGACGGCGGCATGCTGCTGCGGGTACATGTCAATCGGGTGCACTTCGAACGTCTGCTGCGCGAAGCCGGCCTGCGTGAAGAACAGGTCCGTGTTCATGACCCTTCGGTTGCAGAGACGGATACCCCTTCCTACAATCCTGAACGCTCGCACAGAGCGGGATAACGGAGAATTCAATGGCCTGGAATGAACCCGGCGGAAACAAACCCAGGGACCCCTGGGGCGGGGGCGGCGGCGGTGGCGATCAGCGACCGCCCGATCTTGATGAAGCGCTGAAAAACCTTAAGGACCGCATCAACAACCTGTTCGGCGGCAAAGGCGGCGGCGGTGGCGGCGGCAACAAGTCGTCCGGCGGCTTCCCCGGCGGCCTGCTGGCGGTGGCGCTGGTGGTGCTGGTGGTCGGTTATGTGCTGATGGGCTTTTACCTGGTGGACCAGCGTGAGCGCGGCGTGGTGCTGCGCTTCGGTGAGTTCAACCGCATGGTGGACCCGGGCCTGAACTGGCGCGCGCCGATCATCGAGCAAAGCATGTCGGTGGACGTGGGCCAGAACCGCAGCTACGAAATCAGCGAGGAAATGCTCACCGAGGACACCAACATTGTCGCGGTGACCCTGGAAGTCCAGTACAAGGTACTCGATCCCCAGGCGTTCCTGCTGCGCGTGGGCGCGCCGGAAACCATCCTTCAGCACGCCACCAGCTCGGCGCTGCGCCACGTGGTGGGCAGCTCGACCATGGACGACGTGCTGCGCGACCGCCGCGAGGACATCCGTCTGCTGGTGCGCGAGCGGTTGCAGGAGTATCTGGACCGCTACAACACCGGCCTGGTGATCAACCAGGTGGTGCTGGACAAAACCGCCGCGCCGGAAGCGGTGCGTGACGCCTTCGACGACGTGGCCAAGGCCAAGGAAGACGAAGACCGCTTCAAGAAAGAAGCCGAGGCCTACTACAACTCGGTGATTCCGGAAGCCCGCGGCCAGGCCGCGCGCATCACCGAGGAAGCGGAAGCCTACAAGGTCCGCGTGGTGGCCGAAGCCGAGGGTGACGCGGCCCGCTTCACCGACCTGGTGGCGGAATACCGCAAGGCACCGGAAGTGACCCGTCAGCGTCTCTACCTGGACAGCCTCACCGAGGTGTTCAGCAACTCCAGCAAGGTATTGCTGGACGCGCAGGGCAGTGACAGCCTGATGTATCTGCCTCTGGACCAGATGTTCAAAGGCAAGCAGCCGGTGTCCGGCGACAGCGGCGCCTCGAACCGCGGCAGCGGTTCCGGCGGCTCCTCGTCGTCGACCACCTCGAGCGCCGGCGCAGATGACGGCGGCAGTGGCCGTTCCGGCTCGCGCTGTCTGTACCAAAGCAACCGCACGGAGATTCGCTGATGGGCACACGTAGCTGGCTGATGCTGGTGGCAGTGGGCGTGCTGTTGCTGCTGGCTCTGGACTCTTTTTACATCGTCAACGAAACCGAAAAGGCCGTGCTGAAGCGATTCGCGCGGGTGGAAAAAGCGGACATCGAACCGGGTATTTACCCGAAGGTGCCGTTGATCGACGACGTGGTGCGTGTGGACGGCCGTCTGCTCACCCACGACGTGCCCACCCAGTCGTTTCTGACCGCCGAGAAGAAACTGCTCAACGTGGACGCCTTCGTGACCTGGCGCATCGCCGACGTGCAGCGCTACATCGTCAGTGTCGGCGCCGGCGTCAACGACGGCCTGGCCATGGAGCGCCGCGCCCGGGAGCTGCTCGATCCGCGTGTCAACGAGGCGCTGCGTAACCAGTTCGCCAATCGTACCGTGCAGGAAGTGGTGGCCGGCCAGGGCGGGGCTTTGCCCGACGACGCCCTGGATCCCACCGCGGACCTGCTCAGCGGTGGCGACGGCGAGCCGAAAACCACCTCCGAAGTGGAGGCGGACGCTGAGGCCGAGGCTGAGGCGGAGGCCGCCGACGACGGTGGAGAGTCCACCGACACGGCGGCGTCGTCACTGGGCGACGAGACCGATCAGCGCGAGAAGCTGATGAACTCCGTGGCCCAGGAAGTGAACGCCGCCACCCTGGAGGATCTGGGCATCGAAGTGGTCGACGTGCGCGTCAAGCAGGTGGACTGGCCGGATCAGGTGCGTGGCCGGGTGTTCGACCGGATGCGCGCCGAGCGTGCCCGTGACGCCGCCGAGCACCGGGCCCGGGGCCGTGAGGACGCCGAGCGCATCCGCGCCGCCGCCGACCGCCAGCGTACGCAGATCGTGGCTCAGGCCTACGAGGAAGCCCAGCGCCTGCGTGGTGCCGGTGACGCCCGCGCCACCTCGATCTACGCCGACGCCTATGGCAAGGACGAGGAGTTCTTCCGCTTCTACCGCAGCCTGCAGGCGTATCGGGACAGCTTCGATTCCAAGGAAGACGTGCTGATCCTCTCTCCGGACAGCGAGTTCTTCCAGTACATGAAGCAGAACCGCGGCCGCTGAACGCCGGGTGCCCGCCGCCGGGCGGCGGGTATCTGCCCCTCGGGGGACGTGTTAGAATCCATCAACCGGGTCACGAGGCCCGGTTTTTTTGTGGCCGCCACCTCTGCCGGCCCTCCGTTGGACCCCTGTGTCGATTGAATACCCTCGGGATCGTAAGATGAATCAGGAAGAACAGTGGTTGTTGCCCGACGGCGTCGAGGAAGTGCTTCCCGAACGCGCCCGGGCCATCGAACAACTGCGCCGCCGGGCTCTGGACCTGTACCAGTCCTGGGGCTACGAGCTGGTGTACCCGCCGCTGATCGAATTCCTGGAGTCCCTGCTCAACGGCGCCGGCCGTGACCTGGAGCGGGACACCTTCAAGATCACCGACCAGCTCAGCGGCCGCCTGATGGGCGTGCGCGCGGACATGACCCCGCAGGTGGCGCGCATCGACGCCCACAGCCTGCGCCGCAACGCCCCCACCCGTTTGTGTTACTGCTCCACGGCGCTGCGCGCCCGGCCCACCCAGGTGGGCGGCACCCGGCTGCCCTACCAGCTCGGCGTCGAGCTGTTCGGCCACGCCGGCGGCGACAGCGACCTGGAAGTGATCCTGCTGATGGGCGAGACCCTGGCCCTGGCCGGCGCCAACGACAAAGTGGTGCTGGACCTGGGGCACGTGGGCATTTTCCGCGCCCTGGTGGACGCCTGCGATCTGGACGCCGCCGCCCAGGCGACGCTGGAAGACATCTATCTGCGCAAGGCGCGCACCGAACTGACCCGCTTCCTGGACCGCCAGGCCCTGCCGGAGGCCGCCGCGCGGGCGCTGGCGGCGTTGCCGTTCCTGGACGGCGACACCGGCGTGTTCGCCCAGGCCCGCGGCCTGCTGGCCGACTTTCCGGACGCCACCCGGGCGCTCGCCGATCTGGAACGGCTGGTGGCGGTGCTCGCCGAGCGCGGCCTGGACGTGCACCTGGACCTGGGCGAGCTGCGCGGCTACCACTACCATACCGGCTGTGTGTTCGCCGCCTACCTGCCCGGCGACAGCGAGCCGCTGGCCAAGGGCGGCCGCTACGACCATATCGGTGAAGTGTTCGGCCGGGCGCGCCCGGCCACCGGCTTCAGCGCCGACCTGAAGAAGCTGGCTTCCCTGGCGCCGGTGCCGCGCGCCGGTGCCGTGCTCGCCCGCGGCGAACTGGCGGACGCCGGTTTCGCCGCCCGGGTGGCGGAACTGCGCGCCCAGGGCGAGCGCGTGGTGCTGGCTCTGGCCGGCGCCGATAATGATCCCGCTGAATTGGGGTGCGACCGCGAGCTGGTGTCCGCCGGCGACGGCTGGACCCTGCAATCCATTTCCTCCTGACAGGCCAAAGCGAACAGCCATGGGCAAGAACGTCGTAATTCTCGGTACCCAATGGGGTGATGAAGGCAAGGGCAAGATCGTCGATCTGCTCACCGATCAGGCCGCCTACGTGGCCCGTTTCCAGGGCGGCCATAACGCCGGCCATACCCTGGTGATCGACGGCGAGAAGACCGTCCTCCACCTGATCCCCTCCGGCATCCTGCGCGATAACGTGCAATGCCTGATCGGCAACGGCGTGGTGCTGTCGCTGGAAGCCCTGCTCAAGGAGATCCGCGGCCTGGAAGACAAGGGCGTGCCGGTGCGCGAGCGCCTGCGCCTGTCCTCCGCCTGCCCGCTGATCCTGCCGGTGCACGCGGCGCTGGACCAGGCCCGGGAAGTGGCCCGTGGCGCCCAGAAAATCGGCACCACCGGGCGCGGCATCGGACCGGCCTACGAAGACAAGGTGGCGCGCCGGGGCGTGCGCCTGGGTGATGTGTTCCACCGCGAGCGCTTCGCCGCCAAGCTGGGTGAAGTGATGGACTACCACAACTTCATCCTGCGCAGCTTCTACAACGCCGAGCCGGTGGACTTCCAGAAAACCCTGGACGACACCCTGGCCCAGGCCGAGGACATCCGCGCCATGGTGTGCGACGTCACCGCCACCCTGCACGGCGCCCGCGAGCGCGATGAGAACATCATGTTCGAAGGCGCCCAGGGCACGCTGCTGGACATCGACCACGGCACCTACCCCTACGTAACCAGCTCCAACACCACCGCCGGCGGCACCGCCACCGGCACCGGTTTCGGGCCGCTCTATCTGGATTACGTGCTGGGCATCACCAAGGCCTACACCACCCGGGTGGGCAGCGGGCCCTTCCCCACCGAGCTGTTCGATGAGACCGGCCGCTACCTGGCGGAGAAGGGCCACGAGTTCGGCTCCACCACCGGGCGCGCCCGCCGTTGCGGCTGGTTCGACGCGGTGGCGCTCAAGCGCGCCATCCAGATCAACTCGATCAGCGGCCTGTGCCTGACCAAGCTGGACGTGCTCGACGGCCTCGAGGAAGTGAACATCTGCGTGGGCTACCAGGGCCCGGACGGCAAGGCCCTGGAGTGCGCCTGGGACGCGGACAGCTATTCCGAGGTGACCCCGGTGTACGAGTCGGTGCCCGGCTGGTCCGAGTCCACCATCGGCGTTAAGAAACTCGAGGACCTGCCGGCCAACGCCCGTGCCTACCTCAAGCGCATCGAGGAAGTCACCGGCGCGCCCATCGACATCATCTCCACCGGCCCGGACCGGGCCGAGACCATCGTCCAGCGCCACCCGTTCGGGTAGTGCCGTCGCGGCCGGCCGTCACTCCGTGGCGCCGGCCGCCGACCAGTCCAGGCGGATGTCATAGCCGTCGATACGCTTCTCCGGTTTCAGCGGCGTCACTTCGTCCGGATTGATGTGCCGGTAGACGTTCTCCGCCGGCTTCAGCGTGGCGTCGCGGCCGTACAAATAGCTCTGCTCTTCGACGATCAGCTTGTAGGCCTTGTTCAGCGCCAGGGCCCGTTCGCGGCTGGGCGTGATCAGCTCGTAGACGTCGGCGCCGGCCACCTTGTCGCGCTTGAGGCTGCCGTCCTCGTTGAACCAGCGCGCCTGCATCTCGTCGTTTTCGCGGAACTCGTTGCCGCCGCCCACCAGCCGCAGGTACTGGGCGATCTCGCCCTCGTCCTGGTTGATCGCAGGGGCGTCGCGCATGCCTTTGATGTCGATGTAGCCCCAGCCCTCGGCGCCGGTGACCTTGCGCGGGAAGGCGAAGGTCTGGTCGATGGTGGTGCCCACGGTGGTGTGGCAGCCCATGCAGAAGCGCTGCTCCTGATTGCTCTGCGGGCGCAGGCTGCCGTCTTCTTTCTCGATGAAGCCCAGCACCATCCAGCCGAAGCCGTTGTCCATGCCCCGGTCGCCGTGGTCGGTGTAGTAGGGCAGGTTGCCTTCGGCTTTTTCCTGGTGCTCGTTGCCGTACAGGGATTTCAGGTGGGCGCTGTTATAGAAGCGGATCTTGTTCATATAGCGCACTTCCTTCATGCGCGGCGGCAGGCCGATGCCGCCGTGCGCGTCCACGCCCACGTAGCGCACCGTGTGCAGGAACTCAATGCCTTCCGGGTAGAGCATGTCGGTGACCGGCACGTCGGCGGCGCCGCCCAGGTAGTGGTCGCGCTTCAGCAGGGTGCGGGCGGTGCCGAGGGTGCCGTCGCCGTCCAGGTCGGCGCACACCGCCTGCTCGTCGATGGGCGGCGTGCTGATGCGGTCCAGCTCCTTGATCGCCATCTCCATCAGCGACAGGTTGGCCAGGTAGACGTCCCGGGACGCCGCGTCGTGATCGGCGCAGGTGCTGGTGCGGAACGGCTCCGGCAGCCGCACCATGACGTCGTCGGTGCTGCCGTTGGTGGGCCAGAAGGTGCTCGGCAGCGGCTTGTAGTTGAACGCCACCCAGTGGCTGCCGTCCTTGGCGAAGCCTTGCTCGTCGAACGCCCGGGCGCCCTGCTGCAGGCCTTCGATGTAGGGCACCGGGCCCTGCCAGTCGCTGTCTTCGGCCAGGTCGGTCATCGCCGGGGTGTAATTGTCCTGGTTGATGTAGTCGATGATGGCCTGGTCGGACATCTTCGCCACCTGCTCGCGGCGGTCCACGAACAGGTTGAGCCAGTGGTTGGTTTCACCTAGCTCGGAAAAGTCATAAGCGCCCTGCAGATAGCCGTCCCACATGGTGTTCGGGCGGGCCCGGTCCTCGTAGGTCTGATGGCAGGTGTAGCAGGGGTTGAAGTCGCCTTCGGTGCGGGTATAGCACTGCGGCGGAATCGGTGCTTCCTGGTTATAGATGCTGTCGAGGTCCGGCGGCAGCTGGCGCCGCAGCGCCGTGTTGTCGGCGGCGGCCGGGCCGGATTTGCCCGCGCCGGTGTCCGCCGGTTGGCTCTCCGCCGGGTCGCAGCCCGCCAGAACCAGTGTGGCAAGCAGCATTGTGATGATCATTTTCATGAGCGCGAACCCTGAACATAAAAACAGAAAAAGGGGAGGGCGCGATGCGCTCCTCCCCGGGTCCGGAAAGCCGGATCAATCAGGCTTTCGGGTCCAGCAGCCACACCATGTTGTTCTCGTGGTTGCCGGTGTCTTCGCCGATCAGCAGGCGACCGTCGTCCATCACTTCCACGTTGTCCGGGCCGGACAGGCCGTCCACGCTGCAGGTGTTGGCGGCGTCGGTGGGGTCGTAGGGACCGCCGAGCTCCACCATCTCCAGGCGTGACACGTTGTAGTCCGCTTCCAGGGGCATGCGGAAGGCGCCGCCGCAGCGGGCGTCCTGGTTGGTCAGCTGGATCGCGCCTTCGCTGTCCAGCATGTTGCCGGCGATGTCGGACATCACCACATAGACGTGCGCCTGTTCACCGTTGCCTTCGACGCTGGCCTGGGCGCGCTTCTGGTTCACGTTGATGCCTTCCATCTTGTTGAACTCGCCGGTGGCGCCCAGCTTCACCGCCGCCTTGCGCGATTCCAGGAACGCCGGACGGTCGTCGGCGAACGGGCTGGCGGCGACGCTGCCGCTCTCGTCCAGGTCCTGGTTGAGCTTGGCTTCCGCCCAGTCGTTGATCTGCTGGTCGGAGATGTAGCTGTTGGCGCCGTCCACGTAGTCGGCGGTGGTGACGTCGTCGTACTCGTCCACCCAGCTCTCGATGTCCGCGTTACTGGCGCTGGCCAGTTCCACCCAGTCGATGTCGAAGCCGGCTTCGGCGGCGTCCATGGGCAGGGTGTCCTGGGTCACCGCGGCGGCGTACAGGGTGCCGCTGCTCAGATCACCGGCGGTGTCGGCCACGAACTTGAACAGGATCACGCCGCCGCCGTCGTCGCTCATATAGACGGTTTTCTGGTCCGGCATCACCACCGCGTTTTCATGGGAGTAGCGGCCCAGGGTGAAGTGCTTCACCGGGGTCGGCGTGCCGGTGGGGTCGGTAATCTCGACGATGTAGCCGTAGTCGTAGGGGTTGGGGTAGGTCACCGTGTAATCGGTGTTGATCTCGCCGGCCAGGTAGTCGGCCAGATCCTGAACGCTGCCCTGGCCGGGTGCGTTCCAGTTCACGGTATTGTCAAAGTACAGCTCTTCGGAGGTGAGCGGCGTGTTCCACGGGGAGACGGTGCCGAAGCAGTTCACCCAGGTGCCCTTCACGGCGGAGAAATCGACCATGGAAGCGTCGTTGTCCTGGACCACCCAGCGGCCTTCGTCGGTGCGGATCAGGTGCAGGCGGCTCATGCCGCCGGGACGGTCTTCCCAGTTGGTGAACAGGTAGCCTTCGTCTTCGCTGACTTCCACCCAGCCGTTGAAGTCCGGGTCGTTGGAGACCTTGATCAGGGCGGTGCCGTCCTGCACGGCGATGCCGCCCAGGCCCGGCTGCGGGGCGCCGGCCCAGGCGTCGCCCTGCTGGCCGAGCACGTTATAGCGGCCGGTGGCCACCCGCATGATCTGCTTTTCTTCGTCGGTTTCCGGTACCGAGACGCCCTCGAACGGCTTGTTGATGTCGGTGTTTTCGATCAGGCCCACGGTGGCGTGGCGGTAGACGTGCCCTTCGGCGTCGGGCGTCACGTTGGCGTCGGAGGGGTGCTGGATGTTGGTGAACACCTCGCCGTCCTGCTTCAGGAACAGGCCGGTGGCTTCCGAACCCAGGGGCAGGGTGGCGACGCGGGTCAGGCGTTCCATCTGGATGCCGCCGGTGTCACCGCCACCGTTATTGCTGTCGCTATCACCGCCGCAGGCGGCCAGGGCGAGCGAGGTGGCGATGGCCAGCGCGCTCAATTTAAAACGGGCGTCGTTCCGCAGATACATGGGTTTCTCCGTCTTATTCAGAATGGGATTGGGGAGGCGGCCAATCCTGACGGAGGAAAATGTCAATTCAGTGTTCGTAAAATGGCGGCTATGTGAATGCGGTCTTCACGGAGACGCCGGTCACACTATTTCTTGCGGCGGCGGGTGATTACGATCAGAACGATGGTGAGGCCCAGGGCGCCGGCGGGGAACAGCAGCAGCAGGCGTTCACGGCGTTTGGCCTTCTCCAGCTGGGCGTTGGCTTTCCGGACTTCCGGGTTCACGGCCTGGTCGGCCTGTTCCTGGGCGACCACCGGAGTGGCGGCACTCAAACCCAGAGCCAGAATCAGGGAAGCAAGGAAAAGGCGCATGCTGAAGGGGCCTTTAGAGCGGATACAAAAAGGGCTCCCATGGGGAGCCCTTTTCTGAATTGGTGCCGAGGAGAGGACTTGAACCTCCACGGGGTTGCCCCCACTAGCACCTGAAGCTAGCGTGTCTACCAATTTCACCACCTCGGCTTGTTTCGTTGAACGACCGATTCCGGCCCTTCATCGCGAAAGCGCGTGCATTCTAGTATATGATGCCGGGATGTCAACGGTTAGTTCCGAAAACATTGGGCATTTCGCCCGTTCGAGGCTACCCGCCCGGCCTTCCGCTTCCGGCTTGATTTCGCCGGCCCCCGTGGTGCGTGAGTCCCCTGCTGGGTTAAGGTAGCGCCCGCCGGCGCCATCCGGCGGGCTTATACACATGTATTTTATTAGAGGTTATTGAATGGCACCCAGGAAACGCTATAAGGATCCCCACGCGGACCGGGAGGCGTCGAAGTACGAGAATCCGGTTCCCAGCCGCGAGTTGATCCTGCAGGTCCTCGACGACCAGGGAAAGCCGCTCGGTAAGCACGACCTGGCCGGGCTCCTGGACGTGGACGAAGACGGCGAGGTGGGCCTGGAGCGCCGCCTCAAGGCGATGCTGCGCGACGGCCAGCTGGTGGAAAACCGCAACGGCAAGGTGGGCATCGCCTCGCGCATGGATCTGATCGCCGGCCGGGTGCAGGGCCACCGCGACGGCTTCGGCTTCCTGATCGCCGACGAGCCCGGCCGCAAGGACCTGTTCCTGGCGCCCCGGCAGATGGAAAAAGTGATGGACGGCGACCGGGTGCTGGTGAGCACCGCCGGCGTCAACCGCTTCGGCAAGGAAGAGGCGCGCATCGTGGAGATCACCGAGCGCGCCGTCACCGAGATCGTCGGCCGTTATCACCGCGAGGCCGGGGTCAGCTTCATCGAGCCGGAAAACCGCCGCATCACCAAGGAAGTGCTGGTCGAGGACCTCAACGGCATCAAGCCCGAGCACGGTGACCATGTGCGCGCCGAGATCACCCAGTACCCGTCCCGCGACCAGCACGTGCTGGTGCGCCTGCTCGAGGTGATCGCCACCCCGGACCAGGCCGGCATGGAAGTGGAGGTGGCGCTGCGCCGCTTCGAGATCCCCCACCAGTGGCCCAAGGGCGTGCCCGAGGAAGCCGAGCGCTTCGGCGCCGAGGTGCCGCACCCCGCCAAGGCCCACCGCGTGGACCTGCGCGACCTGCCGCTGGTCACCATCGACGACGAGAGCGCCAAGGATTTCGACGACGCCGTCTATGTGGAAAGCCGCCAGCGCGGCGGCTGGCGCCTGATCGTGGCGATCGCCGACGTCAGCCACTACGTGCATCCGGGCACGGCGCTGGACAACGAGGCGCACAAGCGCGGCAACTCGGTGTACTTCCCCAACCGGGTGGTGCCGATGCTGCCCGAGGCGCTGTCCAACGGCCTCTGCTCGCTGAACCCGCACGTGGACCGACTGTGCCTGTACTGCGACATGCTGGTGTCCGCCAACGGCCGCATTTCCCGCTTCGTGTTCCGCGAAGGCGTGATGCGCTCCCGTCACCGCCTCACCTACAACAAGGTGGGCGCGATTATCGAGGAGCCGGAATCCGAGCTCGCCACCGAAACCGTGAAGAGCCTGGACGACGAAACCCTGGATTCGGTGTGGGCCTTCCACGAGATGTACCTGGCCTTGCGCCGCCGCCGGGAACTGCGTGGCGCCATCGACTTCGAGAGCAACGAAAGCCGCATCCTGTTCGATGAGCAGTCCAAGATCCGCGACATCGTGCCGGTGCAGCGCAACGTGGCCCACGTGATGATCGAGGAGGCGATGCTGGCGGCCAATATCTGCGCCGCGCGCCTGCTCGAGAAGGCGGAGCTGCCGGCGCTCTACCGGAACCACGAGCCGCCCAAGGAAGAGCGCCTGACCAACCTGCAGCAGTTCCTGGGCGGGCTGGGCCTGAGCATTCCCTGGTCGGAGGGGCCGATCGGCCCGCAGGTGTTCCAGGAGCTCGGCGAGACCATCGCCGAACGGCCGGACCGCCAGGTGATCCAGACCATGATGCTGCGCACCATGAGCCAGGCCAAGTACGAGGCCCATGTGAAGGGCCACTTCGGGCTGGCCTACAACGCCTACACCCACTTCACCTCGCCGATCCGCCGTTACCCGGACCTGCTGGTGCACCGTGCCATCCGCTATCTGATCCGCAGCGGCGCGGACACCCCCCACGCGGACAACCCGGGCGGTCTGCCGGCGATCCAGCGCGATCATATCCTGCCGTTCAGCCTCAACGACATGATCGCCATGGGCGAGCACTGCTCAATGACCGAGCGGCGCGCCGACGACGCCACCCGCGACGTGGAGCAGTGGCTCAAGTGCCAGTACATGGAAGACCACCTGGGCGCTGAGTTCGACGGCGTGGTCAGCGGCGTGGCCGCCTTCGGCCTGTTCGTGCAGATCAACAACCTGCACATCGACGGCCTGGTGCACGTGGCCAACCTGGACAGCGACTACTACCACTTCGACGACGTCAACATGGCGCTGGTGGGCGAGTCGTCCGGGCGCCGCTTCAGCCTCGGTGACGCGGTGACGGTGAAGGTGGCCGGTGTGCACACCGACGACCGCAAGATCGACCTGGAGCTGATCAGTTCCACGCCGGCGCCGGGCAAGCGTGGCGGCCCCAAGCCCAAGGCGGCGGCCAAGAAGGGCGCCCGTAAAGGGGCCAAGAAAGGCGCCGGCCGCAAAAAGCCGGCCGCCGGCAAGGGCGGCGGTGACGCCGGTGGCGGGTCCGAGCGGGAAAAGATCGCCCGCGGTGACATCCCCGGCGACGCCAAGAGCGGCGACGGGGCCAAGAAGAGCGGCCAGCGTAAGCCGCGCCGCCGCCGATGAACAAACCGCTCATGTATTCCGGCATCCACGCGGTGGAGTCGCTGTTGCGGCACCGCCCGGAAGGGGTGCTGGAATTGTTCGTGCTGGACACCCGCGCCAAGCGCGGCGACGCCCGGCTGGAAACCCTGATCATCGCCGCCCGGGACCAGGGCATCGCGGTGCAGTACAGCCGCCGCGAGTCGCTGGACAAGCTGGCCGGCCCGCAGAACCAGGGCGTGGTGGCCCGTGCCCGGCCGCGCAGCGCCGGCGACGAGCAGGCCCTGGCCGCGCATCTGGACGGCCTGGATCATCCGCCCCTGCTGCTGATCCTGGAAGGGGTCACCGACCCGCATAATCTGGGCGCCTGCCTGCGCAGCGCCGACGCCGCCGGCGTCGACGCGGTGGTGGTGCCGCGCCGCCATGCCGCCGGGCTGACGCCGGTGGCCTGCCGCAGTGCCGCCGGCGCCGCCGAGGCGCTGGCCTACTTCGAGGTGGGCAACCTGGCGCGGGTGCTGGAAATGCTCAAGGACCGTCGTATCCAGGTGGCCGGCACCGCGCTCAACGAGCGCAGCCAGTCGCTGTTCGACTTCCAGCCGGACGCCGCCCTGGCGGTGGTGATGGGCGCCGAGGGCGAGGGGCTGCGGCGCCTGACCCTGGAGCGCTGCGACGATCTGATCGCCATCCCCATGGCCGGCGACGTCCAGAGTCTCAATGTCTCGGTGGCCACCGGGGTGGTGTTGTTCCACATCCGCGCCCGGCGCCCGGCGTAAACCGGCGCCGCGCTTGCGGCGGCGCCCCGTTCTGAGCTAGACTCCCCGCCCTTCCGTGCCCTCCGGGGCGCGGACTCCTTGCCTCACCGCCTGTCGCGGGAGGCTGCGCAATCCGTAAGGAGCCAACAATGCGTCATTATGAAGTCGTGTTCCTGGTCCACCCGGACCAGAGTGAACAGGTTCCCGCCATGGTCGAGCGCTACAGCGCCATCGTGACCGACGGCAAGGGCACCATCCACCGCCAGGAAGATTGGGGCCGCCGTCAGCTGGCCTACCCGATCAACAAGATTCATAAAGCACACTACGTGCTGATGAATATTGAATGTGACGGCGACACTCTCGAAGAGCTGGAAAACACCTTCCGCTTTAACGATGCCGTTATCCGTCACCTCGTGGTGCGTCGCGAGCGGGCTATCACCGAGCCTTCGCCGCTGTCCAAAGCCAACGAGAAGGAGGAGGCCACCAGCTGATTTCCGGACACAATCACTGCCAACTCACCGGCGTCATCGCCAGCCTGGAAAAGGTTGCGGTTACACCGGCCGGCGTTCCCCGCCAGCGTTTCTGGCTGGAGCACCGGTCCCGGCAAGTGGAAGACGGTCAACCCCGTGAAGTCCGAGCCCGTATCGCCATTGTTCTGGTCGGCGGCAACGCCAGCTTGATCCAGGGCCTGCGGGAAGGGCAAAGCGTCACGGTCACCGGTTTTCTCTGCCAGGCCGGCTACAAGGGCGAAGCCCGGGACCGTTTGCAGTTGATCGCGGAAACACTGGAGCCCCACTAAGGAATCGAGA
This sequence comes from Alloalcanivorax sp., assembly GCF_964221125.1. Taxonomy (NCBI): domain Bacteria; kingdom Pseudomonadati; phylum Pseudomonadota; class Gammaproteobacteria; order Oceanospirillales; family Alcanivoracaceae; genus Alloalcanivorax; species Alloalcanivorax sp. The sequence continues at coordinate 34,074 of NZ_CAXPXK010000013.1, read as the reverse complement.
GGAGTTTACCCATGGCCCGTTTTTATCGCCGTCGCAAGTTCTGCCGCTTTACCGCGGAAGGTGTCGAGTTCATTGATTTCAAGGATCTGGACACCCTGAAAGCCTACATCACCGAAACCGGCAAGATCGTGCCCAGCCGTATCACCGGCACCAAGGCACGCTATCAGCGTCAGCTGGCCTCCGCTGTCAAGCAGGCCCGCTTCCTGGCGCTGCTGCCGTACGCCGACAGCCACGACAATTAAGCCGAGGGGACCGTCATGCAAGTGATCCTGCTGGAAACCATCAAGAACCTGGGTGACCTGGGCTCCGTGGTGGACGTTCGCCCCGGTTACGGCCGTAACTTCCTGATCCCGCAAGGCAAAGCCCTGCCGGCCACGAAGAACAACTTGGCCGAAGTGGAAGAGCGTCGCGCGGAACTGGAAAAACAGGCCGCCGAGCTGCTGAGCGCCGCCGAAGCGCGCGCCGAGAAGCTGGCTGAAGCCACCATCACCGTGGGCGCCAAGTCCGGTGACGAAGGCAAGCTGTTCGGCTCCGTTGGCACCGCCAACATCGCCGACGCGATCAGCGAGCAGACCGACGTGGCCGTCGAGAAAGCGGAAGTGAAGCTGCCGCTGGGCGCGATCCGCCAGACCGGCGAGTACGAGATCGACCTGAGCCTGCACGCCGACGTGACCGTGACCATCAAACTGACCGTGGTGCCCCAGGAGTAATCCCGGCCTGCGTAAGCGGTTTGCCCCCACGGGGGCACGGTGACAGAATCAGGGCACTGTCCGGCAACGGGCGGTGCCCTTTTCGTTTAACGGACCTGCCATGAACGAACCCCTGAGTCTGGACGATCATCTCCCGGATAATCTGCGTATCCCGCCCCATTCCCAGGAGGCGGAGCAAGCCGTGCTGGGGGGGTTGCTGCTCAACAACGAAGCCTGGGACGAAGTGGCCGAGCGGGTCGGGCCCAAGGACTTCTACCGCAAGGAACACCGGCTGATCTTCCAGGTGGTCGATCAACTGGTGGAAGAAGAGAAGCCCTGCGACCTGGTGACCGTGTCCCAGGCGCTCACCCACCGTGGCGAGCTGGACGACGTGGGCGGCATGACCTACCTGTCGGACCTGGCCCGTAACACGCCCAGCGCCGCCAACATCAACGCCTACGCGGACATCGTCCGTGAGCGCAGCATCCTGCGCCAGCTGATCCAGGTGTCCCACGGCATCGCCGAGCAGTCCTTCAACCCCAAGGGCACGCCGTCGCTGGAAATCCTCGACGCGGCGGAGTCGGCGATCTTCGAAATCGCCGAGCAGCAAAAGAAGGGCAGCGGCCCGCAGGACATCAAAACGGTCCTGAAAAAAGCCGTCGACCGCATCGACGAGCTCTACAAGAACAAGAACTCGCTGACCGGTCTCACCACCGGCTTCGAGGAGCTGGACAAGATGACCTCCGGCTTGCAGCCCTCGGACATGGTGGTGGTGGCCGGGCGGCCGTCCATGGGTAAAACCACCTTCGCCATGAACCTGTGCGAAAACGTGGCGCTCAAGGCGCACAAGCCGGTGCTGGTGTTCTCCATGGAGATGCCCGCCGACGCCATCGTGATGCGGATGCTGTCCTCGCTGGGGCGCATCAACCAGACCTCGATCCGTTCCGGGCGCCTGGATCAGGACGACTGGCCGCGCATCACCTCGGCGATTCAGATGCTCAGCGAGCAGAAGTTCTTCATCGACGACACGCCGGCGCTGAGCCCCCTGGAACTGCGCACCCGGGCGCGACGAGTGGCGCGCGAGTGCGGCGGCCAGCTGGGCATGATCATGATCGATTACCTGCAGCTGATGCAGGTGCCCGGCGCCGACAGCCGTGTTAACGAGATCTCGGAGATCTCCCGCTCGCTGAAGGGCCTGGCCAAGGAATTGAACTGCCCGGTGGTGGCGCTCTCGCAGCTCAACCGCTCCCTGGAGCAACGCCCCAACAAACGCCCGGTGATGTCCGACCTGCGGGAATCCGGGGCCATCGAGCAGGACGCCGACGTGATCATGTTCCTGTACCGGGACGAGGTCTATAACCAGGACACCACCGAAAAGGGCATCGGCGAAGTGATCATCGGCAAGCAGCGGAACGGCCCCATCGGCACCGTGCGCGTGGCGTTCCGGGGCGAGTACCTGCGCTTCGACGACCTGGCGCCGGAATACTATCAGCAGTATGCCGGCGACGAGTAACGGCGCATGCGCGGTACCTTTCTGGAAATCCGCCCCCGGGCCCTGACCGACAACGCGCGCCGCGCCCGGGCGCTGGCCAACGGCGCCCGGGTGTTCGCCATGGTCAAGGCCAACGGCTACGGCCACGGCCTGGGCCTGGCGGCCCGCGCCTTCGCCAACGCCGTGGATGGCCTGGGCGTGGCGGTGATCGAAGAGGCCCAGGCGCTGCGCCATCTGGGGCTGGCCCACCCGGTGCTGGTGGCGGAGGGCTTCTTCGACGCCGACGAGCTGGCCCTCGCCTCGCGGCTGCATGCGGAAGTGGTGGTGCACTCGCCCTGGCAGGTGGACCTGCTGGCGGCGCGGCCGGCCCCGCTGGGGGTGTGGCTCAAGGTCAACACCGGCATGAACCGGCTCGGCATGGCGCCGGGCCTGGCCCGGGCCCAGGCGGCGCGCCTGCGCGCCATCCCCGGGGTGCGGCTGCTCGGCGTGATGAGCCATTTCGCCTGCGCCGACGCCGAGGACGACACCTTCACCGACCACCAGCTGGCCATCGCCGACACCCTGGCCAAGGAGCTGAACGTGCCGCTCAGCGCCGCCAACTCCGCCGCGCTGATCCGCTACCCCGACGCCCGTGCCCGGCGCGTGCGCCCCGGCATCATGCTCTACGGCTCCTCGCCGTTCCCCTGGCGCAGCGCCGCCGATCTGCAACTGGCGGTGACCCAGCGCTTCAGCGCCCGGCTGATCGCCATCAACCCGATTCAGGCCGGCGACACCGTCGGCTACGGCGCCACCTGGCGCGCCGACGCCCCGGGCCGCATTGGCGTGGTGGCGGTGGGCTACGGCGACGGCTACCCGCGCCACGCGCCCAGCGGCACCCCGGTGGCGGTGAACGGCCGGCGCACCCGGCTGGTGGGCCGGGTCTCCATGGACATGATCACCGTGGACCTGACCGGCCTGGACGCCCGGGTCGGCGACAGCGTGGAGCTGTGGGGCGACACCGTGGCCGTGGACGAAGTGGCCGCCGCCTGCGGTACCATCAGCTACGAGCTGTTCTGTCAGATCACCGGCCGGCCGGTACGAGTCATCGCCGAATAAGGAGCTTTCGTGGCGAAAAAGAAAACCGCGTTCGTCTGCAACGAGTGCGGCGCCGACTTCCCCAAGTGGCAGGGCCAGTGCCCGGCCTGCGGCGCCTGGAACACCCTGCAGGAATTCGTCGTCGATCCGGCCATGCCCAAGAGCCGCTCCGCGGAACGCAGCGGCTTCAGCGGCCAGCTCTCCGAAGTGCGCCAGCTCAACGAAATCGCCCTGGAAGACAGCCCCCGCATCAGCGCCGGCATGGACGAGCTGGACCGGGTGCTGGGCGGCGGCCTGGTGCCCGGCTCGGCGATCCTGCTGGGCGGCCACCCGGGGGCCGGTAAATCCACCCTGCTGCTGCAGGTGCTGTGCCGGCTGGCGGACCGGGAAAAGTGCTTCTACATCACCGGCGAGGAATCCCTGGCCCAGGTGGCGATGCGCGCCGACCGCCTCAAGCTGCCCAAGGAAAAACTGCGCCTGGCGGCGGAAACCGACGTGGAGCAGATCCTCGAGCTGGCCCGCAAGGAGCAGCCGCGGCTTCTGGTGGTGGACTCGATCCAGGTGATGTATCTAGCCGGCCTGCAGTCGGCGCCGGGCAGCGTCGCCCAGGTGCGCGAAGGCGCCGCCGCCCTGACCCGCTTCGCCAAGCAGACCGGCACGGTGCTGCTGCTGGTGGGCCACGTCACCAAGGACGGCACCCTGGCCGGGCCCAAGGTGCTGGAGCATATGATCGACTGCTCGCTGATGCTGGAAGGCTCCGCCGACGCCCGCTTCCGCACCCTGCGCGGGCTCAAGAACCGCTTCGGCGCGGTCAACGAACTGGGCGTGTTCGCGATGACCGGCGAGGGATTGAAAGAGGTGAAGAACCCCTCGGCGATCTTCCTCAACCGCGCCGACGACATCGCCCCCGGCTCGCTGGTGACGGTGGTCTGGGAAGGCACCCGGCCGCTGCTGGTGGAGCTGCAGGCGCTGGTGGACGCCAGCCACTTCGGTAATCCGCGGCGGGTGTGCGTGGGCCTGGAAGCCAACCGGCTGGCCATGCTGCTGGCGGTGCTGCACCGCCACGGCGGCATCCAGGTGGGCGACCAGGACGTGTTCGCCAATGTGGTGGGCGGCGTGAAAGTGGCGGAGACCGCCGCCGACCTGGCGCTGGTGCTGGCGATCGTCTCCAGCTTCCGCGACCGGCCCCTGGGCCGGGACCTGGTGGTGTTCGGCGAGATCGGCCTGTCCGGCGAGATCCGCCCGGTGCCGCAGGGCCAGGAGCGCCTGTATGAAGCGGTCAAGCACGGCTTTAAACGTGCCATTATTCCCAAGGCCAACAAGCCCCGTCAGTTGCCGGACGGCGTCGAAGTGATCGCCGTGAGCACCCTGGCGGAAGCGCTGGAGCAACTATGAAAAAACAATTCGCGGTGATCGGCCTGGGCGGCTTTGGCGAGTCCGTGGCCCTGGAATTGATGCGTCTTGGCCATGATGTGCTGGGGATCGATTCCAGTGAAGCGAAGGCCAACCAGATGGCCGATAAGCTGACCCAGACGGTGATCGCCAACGCCAGCGACGAAGAGGCCCTGCGCGAACTGGACCTGCACCGTTTCGACGCCGTGATGATCGCCATCGGCGAACACATCGAAGCCAGCGTGCTGTGCACCATGCACGTGATTTCCCTGGAGGCGCGGGAAGTCTGGGTCAAGGCGATCACGCCAACGCACCACAAGATCGTTGAAAAGCTCGGCGCCAACCGGGTGTTCCACCCTGAGTACGAGATGGGGCTGCGCATCGCCCAGTCCCTGGCGCACCCCAACATGCTCGATTACATCAGCCTGGGCGACAATTACTTCGTGATCGAAATCCGGCCCGGTGAAGTGCTCGAGGACCGGCCGTTGTCCGAGCTGAACATCGACGACACCGAGGTGCGCCTGCTGGCCATCAAGCACGGCCAGAGCGTCAGCCTCAACCCGTCGCCGGACCAGCGCCTGCGCCGCAATGATCATTTGGTGTTGGTGGGCGAGGAAGAAGCTCTTCGCCACTTCTCGGAAAACCTGTGAGTGTGGGCCGATGAGAACCTGGCTCCCCGGCTTGCGCGGCCGCGCCAGCCGCCAATTGCGCCGCGCCTGGCGCTACAGCCCGCCGGTGATTCTGGCCGCCAGCTTCGCGGTGCTGATTCTGCTGGGGGCGTTGCTGCTGTGGACGCCCTGGGCCAGCCCCGGCCAGGACCTGGGTTTCTGGCAAGCGCTGTTCACTGCCTGTTCGGCGGTCACCGTGACCGGGCTGGTGGTGGTGGACACCGGCGCCGATCTGACCCTGTTCGGCCAGGTGGTGGTGCTGGTGCTGATCCACCTGGGCGGGCTGGGTCTGATGAGTTTCGCCGCCCTCACCGTGATGGCCCTGGGCGGGCGCTTCGGCCTGCGCGGCCAGCGTCTGGTGCGCGAAGCCATGGACCAGACGTCCCCCGGCGATGTGCTGATCCTGGTGCGTTATATCGCGATCCTGGCGCTGTCCCTGGAAGCGCTGGGGGCGGTGCTTCTGGCCATCGTCTGGGTGCCGGAGATGGGGCTGGCGCGGGGGCTCTGGTTCAGTGTTTTTCACGCCGTGTCGGCGTTCAATAACGCCGGCTTCGGTCTGCTACCGGAAAGTCTGTCGCCCTGGGCCGGGCAGCCGCTGGTCAATGGGGTGATCACCGCCCTGTTCATCGTCGGCGGGCTGGGTTTCACGGTGCTCATGGACCTGTGGCGGCAACGCCGCTTCTCCACGCTCGGGCTGCACAGCAAGCTCACCATCACCGGCACCCTGGTGCTGGCGCTGGGCGCCTGGTTGCTGATACTGCTGTTCGAATGGGGCAATGGCGAAACCCTGGGCGCGCTGCCCGCGGGCGACCGGGTTTGGGCGGCCTGGTTCACGGCGGTGACGCCGCGCACCGCCGGGTTCAATACCCTCGACACCGGCGCCCTGGCGTTACCCAGTGTGCTGCTGATCATGTTCCTGATGTTTATCGGCGGGGGCAGCAACTCCACCGCCTCGGGCATCAAAGTGAGCACCTTCATGGTGGTGATGCTGGCCACGCGATCGTTTCTGATGGGGCGCTCCCAGACCACCGCGTTTCGCCGTGGCATTGCCCTGAGCTCGGTGTTCCGGGCCCACGCCGTGGTGGTGCTCAGCCTGATGCTGTTGATGCTGGGTAATTTCCTGCTGGTGATCCTGGAACCGGATCTGCGCGCGCTGGACGTGCTGTTCGAAGGCTTCTCCGCGTTCGGCACCGTGGGGCTGTCGCGGGGCGTGACCACGGAGATGTCCACCGCCGGTCAGGGCGTGCTCATGTTCCTGATGTTCGTCGGTCGCATCGGGCCGCTGGCACTGGCGTTTTCCCTGGCGCGGCCCCGTGATGCCAAGGTGCGTTACGTGGAAAACCAGGTGCAGATCGGCTGATCCGGGCGGCGCGGCTCAGAGGCCGTCCGCCTCCAGGCTGAGATGACGGGAGCGCCACCAGCGCCAGGACACCACGGTGTCGAAGAACAGCGCCACGGAATTAACCATCACCACCAGCACCGCCAGCAGCCATTCGTCCAGATGCATGTCGTCGGCGCCCCAGCCGCCGATCAGGCGCGCCACCAACGCCACCTGCAGCGGCACCCAGGCGATCAGGTGGGGCAGCGCCAGCGCCCGGTTCACGGACGCGTAGTGCCACAGCGTGACGCCGTTGGCCGCCAGCACGAACAGGGTGGCCAGCGCCACCAGACCGCCGCTGGCGGTATGCAGCATGAAGAAGCCGGTGGCATTGACGGGGATAAGGACCAGCAGGATCCAGACGCGCATCGAAAGCGGCAGGCGCTGGCAGGAGGCCTGGATGCGGTCCAGGCGTTCACGATGGCTCATGGCACGTTTCCCTGAGAACGAATTACGATCCGAATTCCGTTTCCGGACTACCCATCATGCCACTTTCAGGGTCAACCCTGCGCCAACAGTGACATGGGATTGTCATCAACCCGTCGGTAAGTAGGGCCGCTGCCTCGGGTTTTCAAGAGCGGAATATCAGCGGGATCGCCGTGACCGGCGCCGCAACTGGTGCTTGCGCCACCACAGGTAGAGGCCGGTGCCGAACAGCAGGGCCGGCAGCCAGCCGCCGAGAAACACCAGCCAGCGCCCGGCGAGCCCGAGGGCATCGCCGTTGTGCAGCGGGAACTGCCAGCCCATGAAGCGGCTGCCGGCGGCCACCGAAAGCGGGTCCCAGGTGGCCAGCACCGCGCCATCGCGGGGATCCACCCAGACCCGGCTGGCGCCGTGGTGGGACCAGGCCTCGCCGGGCTGGTTGAACGACAGCCGGTAGGGCGTTTGCGCGTCGCGGGGCAGGTCAATGCGCTTTAGATCGCCTTCGGGAAAGGCGCTTCGGCCGGCGGCCACGATCTGGTCCACGCTGAGCCTCGAGCCGCTGTCGGCGCGGGTCTCCAGCGTCGGCGCCGGCATCGGTTCCAGGGGCAGGGCGGTGCCCACCAGGGCCTGCACCGGGCCGTGGAATACCAGACTGACGCCGCTGAAGGCGGCCACCAGCAGCACCGGCGTGATGTAGACGCCGGCGGCCTTGTGCAGATCGAAGTTGAGCCGGAACGGGCCCTTGTCGGTGCGCACGCTGAGCGCCCGCCGCCACCGGCCCTTGCGCGGCCACCACAGGTACAGGCCGCTGAGGCAGAAGAACATCAGCACCAGGCCCAGCACGCCCACCACGTACTTGCCGGTGGTGCCGGCCAGCAGCGTGTAGTGCAGCCGGTAGACCCAGCTGGTGGGGTAGGCGCCCCACTGGCGTACCGCCAGCACCTCGGCGTCGGCCGGGGAGACGCTCACCTGCAGCGGGCCGGGGGCGCCTTCCGGGCCGTCGAAGCGCACCGTATGGGGCCGCCCCGGACCGGGCGAGGGCTCCAGACGCCGTGCCGGCTTGCCGGGCAACGCCGCCTCGGCGGCGGCCAGCACCGCGCTCAGCGACGCCGGGTCGGCGGCGGGCTGGGTGCGCAGTTGCGGGGTCAGCCACTCGTCCAGGGTGTCGTGAAACACCAGCAGGCTGCCGGTGACGCCGGTGAGCGCCAGCAGCAGCCCGGCGATCAGTCCGGCGTATTTATGCAGCTTGAGCAGCATGAACTCTCGGGGCGCGGGTTAGAAATCCAGATTGTACCCCAGCGACACCACCCGGCCACGGCCGGCGAAGAAGCGGCTGTCCAGCGTCGAGGCGGCCTGTGAGAAGTAGGTGATGTACTGCTCGTTGAACAGGTTCTCCACGCCCACGGTGACCTGGCCCTTGCCCAGACGGTAGCCGGCGAAGGCATCGAACAGCTGGTAGCTGTCGAAGCCGAGTTGCGGCCCGGGGATGCCGCGGCTGAAGTAGTGATTGCCCTGCACCTGGGTGGTGAGTTTCGGCGACCAGTTGGCCTGCCAGCGCACCGTCAGCCGGTCCGGGCCGATGTTGCGGCCGTCCAGACGGGTGTCCACCACGCCGTTGTCGTTGGAATCGAACTTGCCGCTGACGTGGGCATAGGAGGCGCTCAGGCGGTGACCCTCGCGGAACCGCCAACCCAGGTCCGCTTCCACGCCGTGAATCTCGGTCTTCTCCCGCTGCACTTCGAACACGCCGTTGCGCAGCGCCAGCCGCGAGCCGAAGTCGGAATCGGATTCGTAGTAGCTCACCTCGAAGTCCACGGCGCCCTGGGACAGGCGCGCGCCGATCTCGCGGTTGTCGGTGACGATCGGCTCCAGATTAACGTAGTCGTCCACGTCCTGGCCCGGTTCGTCCACGGCGCGCAGCACCCGGCCCACGTCCGGCATGCCGAAGCCTTCCGAATAGTTGGCGAACAGCTGCGCCCAGTCCGTGGCCTGGAACACCACGCCGGCGTTGAACAGGGTTTCCTCGAAGCGCGGGCTGCCGCCCTGCACGGTCTGGCTGCCGTAGGAGGCCAGGGTGGTGTAGGTGTCCACGTCCAGCTTGGCGTACTCATGGCGCACGCCGCCGTGCAGGGACAGCCGGTCGGTGGCCTGGTAGTTCAGCTGCAGGAAGGGCGCCGCGTTCTGGAACTCGGTCTCCGGCACCCATTCGCGGCCGGTCTGGGCCAGAATCTGGCTGGTTTCGTCCTGCAGCAGGTCGAGGCCGGTGGTGGCCTTCAGGTTACCGTCGAGCAGGCCGTCCCGGGTCAGGGTGAACTTGGCCCCGTACTTATCGGATTCGTTCTGGGACTGGTCGAACAGGGTGCCGGCCGGAGCAATGGTCGGATCCTGGAAGGTGCCGAAGGTGTCACCGCCGTAGCGGGCACGGAAGCGCTGGGTGTACAGCTGCAGGCGCACATCGTTGCCGGCCAGATCGGTGTTGCGGTAGGAGAGGCTGGTGGTGAGCGCCTCGTTGCGCACCGGGTCGCCGGCCGGGTCGCCCTTCACCGAGGTGGCGGGCACGCCATCGGCCCGGTCGCCTTCGATGCCCACGTAGTCGTGGTTGCCTTCCAGCTCGAAGCGGTTCACCGAAAGCTCCAGGTTCTGGGTGTCGTCCAGCCAATAGCCGATCTTCATGAACACGTCGTAGCTCTGCGAGTCCATGATATCGCCCTGGGCCTGGTCGATGCCCACGGCGCGGCCGTCGGCGTCGTAGAACAGGCCCCGGGATTTATAGGCGCCGCCGAGCAGGAAATCCCAATCGCCGTGGATGCCCTCCAGGCGGTAATCGGTCTCGTAGCTCAGGCCGTCGGATTCGTAGTCGGTGGGGGCGCTCACGCCCACCCCGATGTGCTGGCGCAGGTCGGTGCCTTCCGGGCGGCGGGTGACGAAGTTGATGATGCCGCCGGTGGCGCCCAGGCCGTGTTCGGCGCTGGCGCCGTGGATCACCTCGATGCGTTCCACCATGGCCAGATCAATGGTGTAGCCGTCACGGCTGCCGTCGCGCAGCGGGTTGGACTGGGGAATGCCGTCGACCAGGAACAGCGGGTCCCGCCCGCGAAACGTCTCGCCGGAGTTGGTCAGCTTCTGGCGGCTGGGCGAATAGGAGGGAATCAGATTGCTGAGCACCTGGGCCTGATCACTGGTGATCGCCATTTGCTGCTCAATCTCGTCCCGGTTGATCACGGTGATTTTCTGCGGTGTCTCCCCGGCCTCGCTGTTGCCCCGGGTGGTGGTCACGGTGACCGGCTCAAGCTGGTTGGTATCTTGCGCCTGGGCGGCGGTGGAGATGGCGGCCGTCAGCGGCAGCAGTGAGAAAGACAGAAAAGACAGCGGCAAGCTGTAACGCAAGCGGAGCACGGGAACCCCTCCAAAAAAGTGTCAGATTTGTAAGGCGGAGGGGAACTTATAGTTAATGCGAATTATTGTCAATATCGTTTCAGTTGCCGGCCCGGGCCTGGCGAGGCTTCAGGGATTGTTGCTCGCGGTATTCAGCGACCAGTCGTAGTCCAGAAAGCGGACCGGCAGATCGCCGGCTTCCAGATTCCGGCGGGCCTCCGCCGGCAGCGCCAGAGCATCGGCGTATTGCAGCAGGTAATCGCCGAGGCTGCCGGCGCTGTCCTCGAAGTCCTCTTGGTACCAGTCGAAAATGGACGACACCCTCAACACCTCGTCCTCCGCGTCGTAGCGGTTACGGCGGCGGTCGGAAAGAAAGCGGCGGGTGCTGTCCGCCAACTGCGCGTCCAGCCGCTCGCCGGTGTAGGCTTCCGGGCGCAGGGCCGGGCACCCGATCGAAGCGCAGTTCACCGCGAAGTGAATGCGCGGGTCCATCAGTGACGGATTGCCACGGATCATCTGATGTTCCAGCTCGTCGAGGGTGCGCTCTTCGCCCAGCAAGGTGAAAAAGCGCTGGCTCCAGGGGCCGGAAAAAATCGAACCGATGTCGCGGATCGAATCCGGCCGGCTGTCCTGCTTCAGAATCAGCTTCACGGTGAAGGCGTTGTAGGCGTTGATCAGGAACGCCAGCTTCTGGTCGTTGCTGAAACCCTTGAAGGTGGCCTGATCCACGGCGCTGAGACGCGCCAGATAGTCATCCAGGGCGGCCTGGTCCGCGGCCATGCCGTCGTAGTCCACGGCGCTGGCGACCCCGTCCCGGTGCTCGCTGACATGCGCCTGAAGCAGGTCGTCCCAAGGCTGATGGTCGAACGCCAGCGCCGGTGTCGCCAGCACCGCCATGACGGCGATCAGCGCGCCCAGGGCGGCGGGCAATGTGAGTTTCAGCATGATCTCACCTCCTGTCGATTCAGCGTTGCCAGGCATGGAAGCGCTCCACCCAGCGCAGCAGGCCCTCCGGCTTGTGCGCCTTCTTCCACTCGCCGGCGGCGAATTTATTGGCCTCCGCCATGGTCGGGTAAATATGGATGGTGCCGAGGATCTTGTTCAGACCCAGCCCATGCTTCATGGCCAGCACGTACTCGCTGATCAGATCGGAGGCGGACTCGCCGACGATGGTGACGCCCAGGATGGTGTCCTTGCCCGGCGGCGTGAGCACTTTGACGAAGCCGTGGTCGGTGCTGTCGGCAATGGCCCGGTCCAGATCGTCGATGCCGTAGCGGGTCACTTCCACCTCGATGCCCTGTTCGCGGGCCTCGTCCTCGCTCAGGCCCACGCGGGCCACCTCCGGATCGGTGAAGGTGGCCCAGGGGATCACCCGGTAGTCCACCTGGAACTTCTTGAAGCGGCCGAACAGGGCATTCACCGAGGCGTACCAGGCCTGGTGGGCGGCCACATGGGTGAACTGGTAGGGCCCGGCCACGTCGCCGCAGGCGAAAATATTGGGGAAGCGGGTGCGCAGGAAGCCGTCCACCGCCACGGTGCCGTTTTTCTCGGTGGCGACGTTCATGGCCTCCAGGCCCAGGCCGTCGGTGTTGGCGCGGCGGCCCACGGCCACCAGCACCGCGTCGAACGGCAGGCGCTTCTCGCCGTCGTCCGCCTGCACGTACAGTACCTTCTCGCCGTCCTCCACTGCGAAACGCGCCGCCTTATGGTTGGTGAGCACGGTGACGCCGCTGTCGCGCAAGGACGCGGTCACCAGGGCGGCGGCGTCTTCGTCCTCGCGGGGCATCAGGCGCGGCAGCATCTCCACCTGGGTCACCTCGCTGCCCAGGCGCGCGAAGCTTTGCGCCAGCTCACAGCCGATCGGCCCGCCGCCCAGCACGATCAAGCGGCGGGGCTGCTCCGTCAGGGTCCACAGGTTTTCCGAGGTGAGAATGTCGATTTCGTCGATACCGGGGATCGGCGGCACGAACGGCCGCGCGCCGGAGGCGATAATAATATTGCGGGTGGTCAGGGTGCGCTCGCCCTCGGCGGTATCCACGGTGACTTCCCAGGGCGAGGTGATGCGCGCGCTGCCCTGCACGCAATCCACACCCAGCTCGGTGTAACGCTCCACCGAATCGTGGGGCTCGATCTTGCCGATCACCTTATGGATGCGCGCCATGACGTCGGCGAAATCGAAACGCGGCGTGATGCTGGTGAAGCCGTAGCGCTGCGGCTTTTGCTCCAGGTGCGCCAGCCGCGCGCTCTTGATCAGTGCCTTGGACGGCACGCAGCCGGTATTCAGGCAGTCGCCGCCCATCTCGCCTTTCTCGATCAGCGTGACACTGGCTTTCACCGTGGCGGCGATATAGGCGCTCACCAGCCCGGCGGAGCCGGCGCCGATCACCACCAGATTGCGGTCGAAGTGCTTCGGCTTTTGATAACCCCGGTACACCTTGCGCGCCTGCAGAAACGCCATCACCGCCTTCGCCAGCCAGGGGAACAGCCCCAGCAGCACGAAGGCGCCGATCAGATCCACCGACAACAACCCGGACAAGCTTTCCAACTCGCCCAGCTGGGTGCCCGCATTCACATACACCGCCGTGCCCGCCAGCATCCCCACCTGGCTGACCCAGTAAAACGTCCAAGTCTTCAGCGGCGTGAGCCCCATCACCAGATTGATCACAAAAAACGGAAACGCCGGAATCAAACGCAACGTAAACAGGTAAAAGGCGCCGTCCTTCGCCACGCCCGCGTTGATCTTCTTCAGCCGCTCACCGAAGCGGCTCTGCACCGCGTCCTTGAACAAAAACCGCGACGCCAGAAAGGCCAGGGTCGCGCCCACACTGGACGCGAACGACACCAGCACCAACGCCACCCAGAACCCGAACAGCGCCCCCGCCGCCAGCGTCATGATCGCCGCTCCCGGCAAACTCAACGCCGTCACCGCCACATACAACAAAAAGAACCCGCCCAGCACCAGCACCGGCTGCTCCGCCGCCAGCGACTGAAACGCCCCGCGCTGCGCCTTCAAATAATCCAGGCTCAGATACTGCCCCAGATCAAACACAAAATAAGACGCCACCAGCGCCGCGATCACGCCCAACAGAGCCACTTTCTTAACGTTCATTCCATCGCATCCTTAATGACCAGGCGGAGTCTGCCCCGGAGCCTTTCGGCCGACTCCGGCGCGGTGTGTGTTGGTGACGTCCAGAACCGTATGAGCGCAGGGATGCGCGAATCGAGCCCCCAGGGACGGGTTCACGGCGTGTTCTGGACGTCACCAACACACACCGCGGCCCGTCTGGAGAGAAAGTCAGCAACAACTGCTACCAACGGCAGCATCCGAAGAACCATCCTCAAAGGGCACATTCAACCCACACCCCTCAAAAATCCCAAAGTGCGAATCAAAGTTACCAATAAACTCGAAATGGTCCGCGAACCGGCTCTCCGCCAACATTAACCAGGTATTCCCGCACACCGGGAACACCTTGCCGGTCTCAATCACATGATGATCGTCCAGCACGAATGAATGCGGATGATGGTCCACCGTGCCCTTATAGATCACCGCCTGCCCGTAGTCCTCGCAGGCCGGCTCCAGCGCATCAATGTTGAACAGCCGGTAGGTGGCCGAGTAGAAGCGGATGTTCCCCAGCTTCGCCTCAATGGCCGGGTTCTCGATGGTCAGCCGGCGCGACTCCACCAAACGCGGATCGCCGAACCCGCACCCCTTGGCCAGGTTGAGAAAGTCGTTCCAGTACAGGGCCCCGGACAGGCATTCCCCGTAGAGCACCGGGTCGGCGGTCAGCGCCGCCGGCACCCGCCGGTCGGCGTACACGTCGGAGAAATAGAACTCGCCGCCGGGCTTGAGCAGCCGTTTCACATCGCCGATCACCTTGGCCTTGTCGGTGCTCAGGTTGATCACGCAGTTGGACACCACGATATCGAAGTAGCCGTCCTGCAGATCAAGCCGGTCCAGCTCTTCGATATAGCCTTTCAGGAAACGCACATTGCTGCGCGCGTGGCCGAATTCCCGGCGATGGTACTCCTGATGGCGTGTCGCCACGGCGAGCTGCTCGTCGGTCATGTCCACGCCGACCACCTCGCCGCTGTCGCCCACCAGGGCCGAGAGCACGTAGACGTCCCGGCCGGAGCCACAGCCCAGGTCCAGAATGCGCATGCCCTCCAACGCCGCCGGCGCCACCAGGCCGCAGCCGTAGTAACGGGTTACCACCTCGTCATGCAGGCGCGCCAGCAACGGCTTCAGGTGCTCCGGCGGCGCCTGATCGCAGCAGGCGTTGGTCTGCAGGTCGTCGCTGCCACTGAGCTGTTTACCGTAATAGTCCTGAACCTCTTCACGCACGTAAGTATCCTCATTACTCGGTTTGATATAGGCGCTTCCACGTGCCAAGTGTGGCCTGACTCCAGGTTGGATGCACCCAACGCGAGTATGTTACAGACCTGTGTGTCGAGGGTCGGTTAACGCAAACAGCACGCCCTTCTGCACCCAGATGGCCACGTCGACGCCGCGCATGCTCACTGTTCTGGGCGGCTCTCCTTCTTCCAGGCGCGGCAGATCCCGGTAGGCGTCGCGGTCGTAGGGCGCCTGATACAGGGTATGGAGGCTGCCGTCGGGCTCGAACCGATAGTTGAACTGTGCCGCCGGCCGGCCCAGTAACGAGCAGTAGCGACCGCCGGTGAGTGTCCAGCGCTCGGCGGCGATCGCGGGAACAACCGGACGGAAGTCGAGCTTGTCGAAGTAGGCGGCGATCTCGGGGAACGAGCTGCCATGCACTTCGGCGGGCTGACCCCGTAGGTGGTTGGCCGCGACTTCGTCCGCGATACGTTCCTCGAGAAGACCTGAGGGCAGTAATATCACCATCAGCAGGGCCGCCGTTATAGCCACCGCGCCCAGGCCGGTAAAAACGGGCCATAGCCGACGTTGTGGCGTGGACTGCATGGCCATCAAGGCATCCACTCGCGCTTCATCCAAGGTTTCCTTGGCGATAAAATCACGAACAGTCTGACGGGCGTTTTTCATCGCTCCTCCCGCGCATCGTGCCGCGGCTCGGACTGTAGTCTTTGCCTTAGCCGGTGAACCCGAGACAACAGGGTGCCTTTGGGTATTTCCAAGTGGTCGGCAATTTCAGCAATGGTTCTGCCTTCCACTGCCCAGAGATAGAGTAGCTCCCGTTCCTGTGGCTGCAGCCGTGACCAGATGTGGGCTAACTGATCCTGGTCAATCACCATGTCTTCCAGAGAGCGCTGCCCATCCATTTCGACCGTTGGTTGTCGCTGGTGCCGTTCTATCACCTCGTTGTGCCGGCAATGGTCGTAGAAGACGTTACGCAAGGTACGTTTAGCGAAGGCCAGAGGTGAATCCGCCGGCGGCGCCATGCGTCCCCGGCGGAGCAGCTTCTCCAGAGTGTCCTGGACCAAATCGGCGGCTTGCTCTCTCTCGCCGGTGAGTGCGTAGGCATACTGAAACAGGCGATTGAGGTTGGCCCGATTAAATCGCATCGTGGCAACCCTGAATCCAGCCTAGCCGGACAAGCTGTCGGCGGGCGGCCGTGGGCAGCCGCTGACGTTCCGAGCGCGACCGGGAAAGGGCAATGAGTTGCATGTAGAGGTCCGTATCGATCGCGGTGACCGCCGGTCTTTGTTCGCTCGGTGGGCGTGCCACGACCAGATAACCCGGCCCATCCTGTGCGGCTGGGTTCCCCAGCACGGCGTTGAGACCGTGCGGCAGGCGTTGAACCGCGGCGGTGGGCGCGATGCGATGGGCACCGATCAGCTTGTAGGGCGCCTTGTCGGCTTCGCCGATACCGATCAGCTGTCGCAACTGCTCCACCGCCAGAAGTGCGTGCCAGAGGTTTCTTGTATCCCAGGGCTCGATGGCCGCTATGTGGCCCGCCCGCCAGGCGCGGAGCAGAGCATCGCTTTCGTGCTCCAGGTCCGCGCAACGGGAGAGGCCGGCTCTCAGCCAGGCCCCCACCATTGTTTCGAAAGCATCCGGTTGCTTTTCTCTCGCGAGCGGGAAGGTCTGCTCCAGGGCCCGCCGGCGAATACCAGTGAGGTTGCGGCTATGGGCGCGCAGCCTGGGCGCCGGGGCCAGGCTGTCGTCAGCGCCATGGGTTATGGCGCTGACCAACCGCTCTTGCCAAGCCGACAGTTCCTCTGGCACCTCAGCAAAAGGTGGTTGTTGTGGGGTGTCAGGCGGCATCCCGGGCCCCCAGCCAATGATGTTGAAGCCGTTGCCTCAGGCCCTGAAGCTCGGATAACGGTGGGAGGTTCTGATCCCATTCGAGCAATACCGGCGCCGAGGGTCGCTCCCGTGCGCATAGAGCGAGCAGATCCATCACGGGGGGCTTTGGGGTGCCTTCGTGGGTATCCAGCAGCCAGCCGCCTTGATCCGCGCATCCCGCCACGTGAATCTGCGCCACGCGTGACCAGGGTATCTCGGCTGTCAGGGTCTCCAGAGAGTCCTGGAAATTAACTGAATTCACATACAGGTTGTTGATGTCTAAAAGCACACCGCAGCCGGTAAGTGCGGCGAGCTTGGACAAGAAAGGCAGGTCTCGCCAGCTGCTGTTCTCCGAGCGCACGTAGCAACTGATGTTCTCTAGCAGTAGAGGCCGCTCCAGACGGTTCTGAATGTAATCGACCCTTCTGGCGATATAATCCAGCGTGGCCGGGGTATACGGCACCGGCAGAAGATCATGAAGGTGCGCGGCTCCATGGCGGCAAAACGCCAGATGATCTGACACCGATTGCGCGTTGAATCGGTGGGCCAGCTCCGAAACGCGATCCAGATAGCCGTCGTCCAATGGCTCCGAGCCGGCCACCGACATGCCCACGCAATGCAGGGCCGTTGGCACTCCCGCGCACAGTTCATCCGTTTTCGCGTGCCCGACACCATCGTTGCTCAAATAGTTGTCGGCCAGCACCTCGATCCAGGGTGGCGGGTTGTCGCTGGCCAGAAGATCATCCAGGTGCGGGAAACGCAGCCCGAGGCCAACACCTTGCAATGGCGGCATGAAAGACTCCCTACGGAATCCCCGCCCCGGGAGGCGGGGGTATAGCATCACTTCTTGGCGGGTTTGACCTTGGCGACTTCGCCGCCGACGATCTTGTCGCAGGTGCCTTCGGGAACGTACACCCATTCGTTAGGGTCGCTGTCCTCGTCGGCCATGCCGGCGCAGTCATGCTTGCCGTTCAGGGCTCCGCAGTCATTTTTTCCCGCCTCGGCGATGCCGGCGCACTTCTCCCAAGCCTCGGGCTGGTCCGGAACAGCCAGTGCCTGGCCGCTAAGAAGCGCACCCAGCGTCACGACGCCGGCGGCACTGATCACTCTCTTTTCAGTCTTGTTCATAGTCTGCGTCCTGTGTCTCGTGTTGTTTCATGGCAGGATTCCTCGATCCTTCTACTAAGACGTGTCGGATTGCTGTTTGATTGCATGGATTGGTTCTGTAACAAAAGTGAAGGCGGCGCATCGAAAGACATTAAATCCGGATTGTGGGAATTAACGACAATGATAAAACTGCCTGTCCTGGTGATGGCATTGTTGGCTCTGGCCGGTTGTGGAACACGTGAAGACTCCTTGGTGATCACCGGCTCCAGCACCATCGCCCCTTTGATGACCGAGTTGGCGGAGCGTTACGAAGAAACAACGGGTGTGCAGGTCGATGTTCAGAGCGGTGGTTCCGGGCGCGGTATCAGCGATACCCGTCAGGGGTTGGCGGATTTCGGCATGGTCAGCCGTGCTCTGAAAGCGGAAGAGGGCGATCTCACCGCGCATCTGATCGGCCGCGATGGCATCGCTATGATCGTTAATGCGTTGAATCCGGTGACCCGCCTTAATGATGCGCAAATCGTTGCCATCTACACCGGTGAACAGCAAAGCTGGTCCGCATTCGGCGGCAATGATGCTGCCATTAACGTGGTCCACAAGGCGGATGGCCGCTCTACTCAGGAGCTGTTTTTGGAGCACTTTGGTTTGAGTAATGATCGGGTAAAGCCGGACATGGTCATTGGTGAAAACCAGCAGGGCATCAAAGCGGTGGCGGGCGATGTGAATGCTATCGGCTATGTGTCCATCGGCACCGCCATCTACGAGGCGGATGCGGGGGCACCGCTGCGGTTGCTGCCCCTCTCCGGCGTGCCGGCCACGCTGGAGCAGGTGGACCAGGGCCATTACCCGCTAAGCCGGGAACTGAACTTGGTCAGCCAGGGTGAGCTGTCGGATGCGGCGAGCGAGTTCCTGGCTTTTATTACCGATCCGGGCCAGGCCGGGATTTACCATGATTACTATTTCCTCCCGGTTTCACGCTGATTCGCTGTTGACCTGGCTGTTGCGCCTCACCGGCGCGGCGGCGGTGCTGGTGCTGGGCGGCATTATCGCGGTGCTGCTGATCCAGTCGGCCCCTTTTATGCTGGAGCACGGCTCGGCCCTGTGGCGCAACGACTGGCAGCCCGGTCAGGCCCGTTACGGGATGGCCGCCATGATTGCCGGCTCCATTGTGGTGAGCGTGCTGGCGCTGGTGATCGCCGGCCCGGTGGCGGTCTTGCTGGCGGCCTGGCTACGTTACTTCGCGCCGTCGGTCCGCCGGCCGGTGCTGACTCTGGTAGAGCTGATGGCGGGGATTCCCTCGGTGGTCTATGGCCTGTGGGGGATGCTGGTGTTGGTGCCCTGGATCAACCGGTTGGCCCCGCCCGGGGCCTCCTGGTTGGCCGCATCGCTGGTACTGGCGCTGATGATCCTGCCCCTGGCTCTGCTGGTCACCGATACCGCGCTTGGCCAGTTGCCGGCCCGTTATCTGCAGGCCGGGCAGGCCCTGTCCTTGTCTCGGGTGGGTATGCTGCGCCGGGTGCTGTTGCCCCAGGCCGGGCCGGCCATTGTCAGTGGTCTGGTACTGCAATTTGGCCGCGCCCTGGGCGAGACCATGGCGGTGCTGATGGTGGCGGGCAATGTGGTGCGGTGGCCCACATCCCTGTTCGACCCGGTGCGCACCCTCACCGCCAATATTGCCCTGGAAATGGCCTATGCCACCGGCGATCACCGGGTGGCGCTGTTTGCCAGCGGTCTTTTGCTGTTACTGGTCACGGCGGTGCTGTTGGCCTTGAGCTGGCGTTTACGGGGAGAGCGGCATGAGATGGCCTGACCGCCTCGCCGGCGTGATTGGCGCGCTGCTGTTGCTGGCGGTGCTGGTGCCCATGGGGTTAATGCTGTGGTCCCTGCTGGAGCAGGGCGCTGGTGTGATTTCCGTGGACTTTTTGCTGGATGACCCGCGCCAGGCGGGTCGCGCCGGCGGTATTGCCGCGCTACTGGTCAGCACCGGCTGGATTCTGGCGGTGTGCCTGTTGGTGGCGGCGCCGATGGGCTTGGGCTGTGCGCTTTATCTCAGTGAACAGGTTCCGGCCGGCACCCGTCGTGCCCAGTGGCTGGGTGGGACGCTGGATATGCTGGCGGCGGTGCCCTCCATCGTCTATGGCCTGTTCGGTTACCAGTTTTTCGCCATCAGTCTGGGGCTGGGCTTTTCCATTCTCAGTGGGGGGCTGGCATTGGCGCTGATGGTGTTGCCGCTGATGATTCGCAGCGCCGAGCAGGCCCTGCGGGCGGTGCCGTTTTCCTACCGGCAGGCTGGCGAGGCCCTGTCGATCAGCCGCTGGGGCTGGGTCAGGCGCATCCTGATACCCCAGGCGGCGCCGGGGATTGCGGTGGGGATTATTCTCAGCATTGGCCGGGCGCTGGCGGAAACCGCGGTGCTGCTGTTCACCGCCGGCTATGTGCTGCGACGGCCGGATTCGCTGCTGGATTCCGGCCGTGCCTTGAGTGTGCATATCTACGATCTGGCCATGAATGTGCCTGGCGGCATGCCCCGGGCAGCGGCCACCGGCCTGGTGCTGGTGGCCATTCTGGTCATACTGAATCTGCTGGTGCGGCGCTGGCTGCACCCGGCCCAAGGAGCCTGGCAATGACCTCCCTAACTCTGGAACTGCAACAGGTGTCGGTGTATTACGGCAATCAGGCCGCCATCGAGCAGGCCAGCCTGAGTGTGCGTGCCGGCGAGTTGATGGCCCTGGTGGGCCCCAGCGGTTGTGGCAAAAGCAGCCTGCTGGCCAGCATCAACCGCATGACCGACGGCATCCCCGGATGCCGGGTCAGCGGCACGGTCTTACTTGGCGGCGACGCCCTTTCTGCGAGCCAGGATGCCGCGACTCTGCGCCGCCGAATCGGCATGGTGTTCCAGCAGCCGAATCCCTTTCCATTATCCATCATCGACAATCTGCGTTTCCCCCTGGCGGAGCACGGAGTGCCGCGTCGTGAACGCGACCGTCGGGCGGAGCAGGTGTTGCGGGCCGTGGGTCTGTGGGAGGAAGTCAAAGGCCGCTTGTCGCAGTCGGCACTGGGGTTGTCCGGTGGCCAGCAGCAGCGCCTGTGCATTGCCCGGGCGCTGGTGCTGGAGCCGCAGGTGCTGTTGCTGGACGAGCCCTGCTCGGCGCTGGACCCGGTATCCTCGAAAGTGGTGGAGGAGTTGATTGTCTCCCTGAAAGGCCGCTATACCCTGCTGATGGTTACCCACAACCTGGCCCAGGCCCGACGCATCGCCGACAGCGTGACAGTCTGCTGGATGCAAGAAGGCTGTGGCTGTGTGGTGGAGTCCAACGCCTGTCATCTGGTGTTCGAACATCCCAGTCATCCGATCACCGCCGCCTATTGTGCCGGCGCAGCAGGCTAGCGCCATGTGGCGGCTCTGGTTGCTGGTGGGGATCTTGATGGCCGGCTGTTCAGAGCCGCAACCGGATCTGCACTGGCTTTATAGCGAGGCCCGGGAAACCCGGGTGCCGCCGCCGGTGATTGTGGTGCCCGGCATCATGGGCAGTCGCCTGGTGGCGGCCGACGGTGAGGGGCAGGCAGGTGAGGAAGTCTGGCCGGGTGGTCTGGGGCGGCTGATGTTCTCCGATTATGGTGACCTGGCGCTGCCTCTGCCCGGTGAAACCCGGGCGGATGCCTTGCAAGTGACTGGCCTGTTCGATGGCGTCGCCGGGCGGGATTTTTACGGTCGCGTTGTACGCACGCTGGAAGATGC
The DNA here is from genome assembly GCF_964221125.1 of Alloalcanivorax sp. Lineage (NCBI taxonomy): Bacteria > Pseudomonadati > Pseudomonadota > Gammaproteobacteria > Oceanospirillales > Alcanivoracaceae > Alloalcanivorax > Alloalcanivorax sp. The sequence continues at coordinate 12,514 of NZ_CAXPXK010000013.1, read as the reverse complement.
CGCCGGCTATCGGCGTACAGAGCCTGGTGCATCGGTGGACGGCCCGGCGGCACGCTACTATGTCTTCTCCTACGACTGGCGACAGGACAATTTGGCCACCGCCCGCCAGCTGCATGGGCTGATCGAGCAAATTCGTCGGGATCACGATGATCCGGCGCTGAAAGTGGATGTGATCGCCCACTCCATGGGTGGCTTGGTCCTGCGGTATTACATGCGTTACGGCACTGTGGATGTGTTGGGCAGCAACGACTTCCCGGTCAGCGGCGTGGGCGCCGAGCGGATTCATCGCCTGATCCTGCTGGGTACCCCGAACCTGGGGTCGATTACCGCCATGACCTCGTTGCTGGAAGGGCAGCGGGTGGGGCTGCGCCGGGTGCCGGCGGAGGTGATGCTGTCGTTCCCCTCCGTGTACCAGCTCATGCCCCATGCCTTGACGCCCTGGTTGGTCACTGAAACCGGCGAGCCGCTAACCCGTGACCAGTTTGATATCTATATCTGGAAGCGTTTTCAGATCGGCCCCTGGGATCCGGCACTGGAGGCACGGCTGGGTAAGGCGCGGGTGCAGGCGTTGCAGCGGGCCAGCCACCTTTATCTGGAAAGGGCGCGGCGGTTCTCCTGGGCGCTGACCGTGCCGGCGCCGCCGTCGCAGACCGAGATTCACCAGTTTGGTGGTGATTGCCACCCAACCCCCAGCCGCTTCCTGGTGGAGGAAATCGATGGAGAATCCCATTTGCGCTTATGGCCGCGCGAGGTGGCGAACTCCGTCTCCGGCCGGGACTATCAGCGCTGGATGCTGGCGCCTGGCGATGGGGTGGTCACCAAGGCATCGCTGCTGGCGCGCAATGTGCTCAACCCGGCCGTTCCCCGCCACCGCTTTATCCATTTTCCTGCTCGCAGTGCATTCTTCCTTTGTGAGCATCACGACCGGCTTACCGGCAATGTGAATTTTCAGGATAACCTGCTGCATGTGTTGTTAAGCGCGGACGGTTTATAGGCCTCATCCCGACACCAGCGCAAAGTCCGCTGATTCCTCATAGCCGGAATCCATTAGGTGCAGCCGTGGTGGTGGCCGGCGTATGTAACAAACCTGGATTGCCCGCATCCGTTGTGGAAATCAGCAAACCTATCGGGGTAAGTATGGACCGTCTTAATGATATCTGGCGTTCGTTGCGCAGCCTGCCGTTGTGGGTGCAGATCTGGGTGGCGGGCATTCTGGTGCCGGTGAATGTGCTGCCGTTTTTTCTGCTCGATACCCGGGTGGGGGTGGCCGGTGCGCTGGCGGCGCTGGTTGTGGTGGCCACCAATGGGCCCTTGATGTGGATCTACCGAGGCATGAACAAGGTGCTATCGATTCCGCACTTGATTGCCTGGGGGCCGCTGGAAATCTATCTGTTGATGCTGCTGGCCGGTAGCGGCTTCCGGGCTGAAGCGGGTGCCCTGGAACTGGGGCTGGCGGTGTTGCTGGTGGTGGTCAATGGCATCAGTCTGGCGTTCGATGTGATGGACAGCGCCAAGTGGGTGGCCGGCGACCGGGCCACGCCGGGCGTTGAAGTCGACAACTAATGATTCTGGCGAATGGCGGCAATACTGCTCCAGGCAGACACTCCCCACGGTACCAGATAGGTCAGCAACAATTGCCACAACGGTGGTAGCAAGCCCTGCCAGAGGGTAGGACCATGGTTGATCAGGACAAGCAGGGTGCCGACCAGAAGGCTGGTGCGCAGGGCCCGGCGTAACACGCCGGGGCTGCGCAAATTTTCGATCAGGCAGGGCAAGCAGATCATGTTCTCAGGCCCGCTGTTGGCGGAAGCGTTTGGCGATCCAGTAGTCCAGGCTTACGAAGCGGCCAGCACCTTGGAAGAATAACGCTAGCAGCATGATGAAATAGGTCGCCGCGAATTCAATACCGTTATTGAGAACGACAAAGTTGCCTTTCTCGGTGAGCCATCTGTACTGACCATGCTCACGGAGCAGGCCTCTGGCTGCCGTCAGCCGCTTTCCTACTTCTTCACTGTTTTCCAGGCTTTGCTGGGCCGCGGGGATGCCAACGGCCGCTAATGGCTGAGCCATGCTGGTTTCCGGGTTCGATGGTGCTATCGCGAACCAGCCATTGTCCCAATGCACGGAAAAGGCCGCTACCAGCATGGTGATCATCAAGGGAACGGCGAAGTAGCGAGTGGCCAGGCCCGCGAGTAGAAAGAATCCACCCACCAATTCCGCGGCGGTGGCGAGGAATGCCATAACAGCGGGGAAAGGCAAGCCCAGCCCCCAGTCGGGGTTGCCGAACCAGGCGACGGTGGAATCGAAACTGCCCAATTTGTTCCAGCCTGCGGAAATAAACACGACAGAGAGAAAAAGCCGTATTAGGAGCGGCGCCAGGAAGTCCCATTTCCTGGTCCTATCGAGAAGGTCGTGAATGCGATTGGCGAAGGTCACTAAGCGGTTCATTGTTATTTTCCTTTATTGATGCTCAGAAGGTTGTCGTGGTCACGCAGAAGGTAAAGCGCGATACAGGCGGCCAGCATGGGCCAGGCCGCGAAGAACAGGAGGTTGTCGAACGGGTCCAGGTACTGCCGCCAGGAGGACAGTGTGGAAACGGTATGCATGGCGAGAACCAGGCCATAACTCAAGCGACGTAGCGCACCGAAAAGGAAGGCGATGATAACGACCATCTGCAGTGCGGCGACCACAGTCAAAAGACCACTTCCCAATCCTTCTATGCCGTAGAAGTTAGAGAATATCTTGCCGGCATGGCCAGGGTTAAGAAACTTGTCCAAAGTCCACATGAGCATCACTACAAAAATTCCCAGTCTCAGTAGAAGTAATGATGCGCCAAGCTTTTTCTCCATGATCGACTCCATTATTTCAGTTGTCCCGATTGGATCAGATGCATCATAGGGCGTCGCGTTACACTGATATTTTTATTTTTGTATTTGGATTTATATCGGCGAAAGGTGTAACGAAGTGGTGCTCCTTTCATCCAAGGATTGGATTTAGCAATACTCAAAAAGGAGTTGGATTATGAAAACCTTAACATTAACCCTAAGCATGATTGCCGCTCTTTCTGTATCCGGTGCCGTTACCGCGAGCGGTAGTATTTCCGGCGAGGCCGAGATTAACCGCCTTGCCGTAAACGGACCCGCCGGCCCGTCGTCTTCGTCCCTGGTGCTTTACCGGGACGAGTCCACGGCTGAGCTGTGCTATCAGCTGATTGATGAAGCAGTGGTCGACGGGCAGCGGGTATCCAGGTCGGTGGAGCAGGGGACCTGGGATGTCAGCAGGATCGCTTTCGATGGCGAGGACACTCTGTATATTCTTTCCCCGGATGATGGCGCCCCGGCACGCTATGCGTTGCGGAACTCGGCGGATTCTATGCAGTTTCTTGGTCGGTAGTCCCGCGGCCTGGTCTGGTTGCCCTCGAGCGGCCTTGGCGTGCAAGCGTCAAGGCCGCTTTTTTTATAAGACGAAAATCCACTTCCACGACCCAATAATAAAAAAAGCCCCGCAAAATGGCGAAAGCGGGGCAATAAGGGGGATTGAATTCCAGATCGATCAGCGCTTCTTTTCCCAGGAAAACTTTTCGAAGGGTTTATCAACCGGCGTCTCAGCGAGATGGTTGGTGTAGTTGCTCATCACCTTTTGAGCCAGGCCCAAAATTACCTCCAGTACATGACGCTGCTGATAGCCGGCATCCAAGAATGTCTTTACGTCTTCTTCGCTCAGGTTTCCATGCTGGCGCATCACTTTGAGCGTGAAGGTGCGGAGCGCCTCCAGCTTGTCATCGGGCAGGGCGGTTTCTTCGCGCAGCGCATCGATGACTTCATCGGACACCTTCATCGATTTAGCGATACCCGTGTGGGCGGGCACGCAATAGTGGCACTCGTTTTCCACGTTGATCGTTTGCCAGACCACGGTGATCTCGTCGGCATTGAAGCTCGATTCGCTGAACAGCCGGTGGAGGGTCTGATACGCCTCCAGCAATCCGGGTGCCTCGGCCATCACGGCATGAAGATTGGGGATCATTCCGAATGATTTTTTTGAGCCTTCCAATAGGGGGCGAGCCGCTTCCGGGGCGCTGGTCTCATCATGGAGTTTGAAATCCGTCATGCGTCTCTCCTTGATCATGGCGCGGGTCTCGCGCCAGTAAGCGATGCCAATTACGCTACCTGTTGTTGAGCGATCATTCAAGTTAAGATTGCAAGCATGTTCCTCAACCCCGAGTAGGTATGTCACGTCGCTCCCGTTACAGCCGCGCCGAGTCCCTGGACCGTGCCATGGACCTGTTCTGGTCCCGCGGATACCTGGGTACGTCCATGAAGGACCTGGAGGAGGGTCTGGATATGCGGCCAGGGAGCATCTATGCCGCCTTTGGCAGTAAAGAGCAGCTGTTCCTGGACGCCCTGGAATGGTATGCGACCGGGATGCAGGAAGAGATTGCCACCTTGATGAGCGATCGGCCTTTGGCGGAGGGGCTTGCTGCCTATTTTCAGGCTCTGGCGAAAGGCACGGCGTCCATCGGCGTGGGCAGGGCCTGTCTGATCGTAAGGTCTCTGCTCGAAGCCGCCGAAACCCAACCGGTGATTGTTCAGCGGGCGGAAGCGTTTCTCAGCCAGACGGAATCCGGATTCAAAGAGCTGCTTGAAGCCGCGTCGGCGCGCGGGGAAATACCCGCGGACATCGATGGCCCTCGGCTGGCTCGTTATCTGCAGAGTCAGATCATGGGGTTGCGGGTCATTCTTCAGAGACCGGGGCTCAACCCAGCCGCACGCCTGGCGTTGGCCGAGGACATGCTGGCCGGCTTTTTAGCCGTGGTGCGGACGCCCCGCGATACTTGAACTCTGTAAGGGAGCGCTGTGATGGCACGACGCGTGATCGTCTTCGACGTCAACGAAACGCTGCTGGATCTGGGCGGCCTTGATGACCTTTTTGAGTCGACCTTTGGCGATGCGCTGGCCAGAAGCCAATGGTTCGCGCAATTGCTCAGCCTGTCGATGACCGCCACCATTGTGGAGGACTACCGCGATTTTTCATTGTTGGCCCGCGTTGCATTGGATCAGGTGGCCGCCCGACACCGATTGCGACCGGCTGACGATGAGCTTCAGCGCATCTTGCAGCGTATGCAGCAGCTGGCCCCCCACGGCGATGCCCGCCCGGCCTTGGAACGCTTGAAGGCCGCCGGTTTTCGCTTGGCGGCGCTGACCAACTCAGCCCCGAGCGTGGCTCAAGCGCAGCTGCGGCATGCCGGATTAGATACGTTTTTTGAGGCGATTCTGTCGGTGGACGAGGCCCGCCGCTTCAAACCGGCCCCGGCGCCCTATCGCATGGTCGCCCACCATATGCAGGTGAGCATGCCGGAACTGCGTATGGTGGCGGCGCACGACTGGGATATCATCGGTGCCATGGCGGCGGGGTGCCGGGGCGCTTTCGTGGCGCGCGGGGGCATAGCCTTCCCGGCACACGCGCCGCGGCCGGATGTGTGCGATCCGAGCCTCGAAGGCGTGGCCGAGGCGATTGTAAAGGTCGACGGTTAGCGGGTGCGTGCCGTGCGTTTCAGCCGCCGTCGGTGGTTTGCTTGCTGTGATAAACGCCGTCAAGGACTGCCTGGACTTGGTCGTCGTGGGCGGCCGTGGGTTCGCGATGGTGCAGGTGGGCGGTAAGCGCGCGTAACTGACGCACGTAGCGCCGACAGTGGCGGCACATAAGTAAATGCATGCCGAGAGCCATGCGTTCGCGGCGTGATAACGGCGTACCGTCCACCAGGGCGTCGGCGCGCAGTTCCACTTCCTGGCATTTCAACATTCGCCGGTCTCCTGAAAACGATCCACCATCTCGAACAAGCGGGCGCGGGCGCGGTGCACGAGGACTCGAACATTGGATGCGCTGACGTCCATGATGTTACAGATGTCGTTGAAATCCAGGCCCTGGATGTCCCGCAGCTGTAGTGCCAGGCGCTGATTGTCCGGCATCGCGGTGATGTGGCTTTCCAGGCAGTGTTGCAGCTCGTCGCGGGTGAGCAGGGCGTCCGGGCCGCTCAGGGCCCAGGCCCGGGGCGGCTCCTGCCAGTGCCCGTTGGCGTTGAAACGATGCGCCAGGGCGTCGGCGGCGCCTTCTTCGGTGGGATCGAACTGCACCTCCCGGCCGCCCTTGCGCAGCTGCATGCGCGCCTGATTGATCACGATGCGGGTCAGCCAGGTGAGCAGGGCGCTGCGACCCTCGAATTTGGGCAGGGCCCGGTGGGCGGCGATCCAGCCATCCTGGACCGCCTCTTCCGCGTCCGCCGGCTGAAGCATCGTCCGCGCGGCGCCCAGCAGACGCGGATGGTAGTGCTTCACCACCAGAGCGAACGCAGCCCGGTCACCCGCCCGCAGGCGTTCGATGAACTCGGGGGTTTCCAGATCCGGATTCGCCATGGGCTCTCAGTCGCTCCCTGTTAAACCTCGATGCGCTTGTACTTCATGCGCTTGGGTTGCAAGGCCTCGTCACCGAGCTGCTTGCGGCGGTATTCCTCGAACTCGGTGTAGGAGCCCTCGAACCACTCCACCTGGGCGTCGCCTTCGAACGCCAGGATGTGCGTGGCCACCCGGTCCAGGAACCAGCGGTCGTGGGAAATCACGATGGCGCAGCCGGGGAACGTCAGCAGCGCTTCTTCCAGCGCCCGCAGGGTTTCCACGTCCAGATCGTTGGTGGGCTCATCGAGCAGCAGCACGTTGGCGCCCTGCTTGAGCAGCTTGGCCAGGTGCAGGCGGTTGCGCTCGCCCCCGGACAGGTCGCCGACCCGCTTCTGCTGGTCGCCGCCCTTGAAGTTGAAGCGGCCCAGGTAGGCGCGGCTGGGCACCTCGTAGTTGCCGATGCGCAGAATGTCGTTGCCGTCGGACACCTCTTCCCAGACGGTCTTGTTGGCGTCCAGGTCCTCGCGGCTCTGGTCCACGTAGGCCAGGTCCACGGTGTCGCCCACCTCGATGTCGCCGGAGTCCGGCGTTTCCTCACCGGCGAACATACGGAACAGGGTGGTCTTACCCGCGCCGTTGGGGCCGATGATGCCGACAATGGCGCCGCGCGGCACCGAGAAGCTCAGATCTTCATAGAGCAGCTTGCCGTCGAACTGCTTGGAGACGCCGTTGATCTCGAACACCTTCTCGCCGAGGCGCTCGCCCGGCGGAATGTACAGTTCCTGGGTCTCGTTGCGCTTCTGGAAGTCCTGGCTGGCCAGCTCCTCGAAGGCGCTCACCCGGGCCTTGTTCTTGGCGCGGCGGCCCTTGGGGTTCTGGCGCACCCATTCCAGCTCTTTCTCCACCGTCTTGCGGTGGGCGCTTTCCTTCTTCTCTTCCTGCTCCAGGCGCTGCTCCTTCTGCTCCAGCCAGGAGGAGTAGTTGCCCTTCCAGGGAATGCCGTGGCCCCGGTCCAGTTCCAGGATCCACTCGCAGGAGTTGTCCAGGAAGTAGCGGTCGTGGGTCACCGCCACCACGGTGCCGGAGAACTCGTGCAGGAAGCGCTCCAGCCAGGCCACCGACTCGGCGTCCAGGTGGTTGGTGGGCTCATCCAGCAGCAGCATGTCCGGGGCGCTCATCAGCAGGCGGCACAGTGCCACCCGGCGGCGCTCACCACCGGACAGGTTGGCTACATTGGCGTCCCAGGGCGGAAGGCGCAGGGCGTCGGCGGCGATATCCAGGCGGCGCTCGATATTGTGCGCGTCGGTGGCCTCGATAATGCCTTCCAGTTTCGCCTGCTCCTCGGCCAGCTTCTCGAAATCCGCGTCTTCCTCGGCGTAGGCGGCGTACACCTCTTCCAGGCGCTCCTGGGCGCCGCGGATCTCGGACAGGGACTCCTCGACGATCTCGCGCACGTTCTTGTCCGGGTCCAGCTCCGGTTCCTGGGGCAGGTAACCGATGTTGATACCCGGCTGCGGGCGCGCCTCGCCCAGGTAGTCCTTGTCGATGCCGGCCATGATGCGCAGCAGCGTGGATTTACCGGAGCCGTTGAGGCCCAGCACGCCGATCTTGGCGCCCGGGAAGAAGGACAGCGAGATGTCCTTGAGGATCTGTTTCTTAGGCGGGACGACCTTGCCCACCTTATCCATGGTGAAAATGTATTGGGCCATAAAAAGAGAGATGCCTGAAAACGTAAGAAAAGCCCGTATGACGGGGCACGGGCGGGTTGGCGCCTAAACTAACCGAACCCGGCCCGGGATGAAAGGGTGCCCTGTGGCGCGGGCCGCCGGTACCGCGCCCGACCGGGCTCAAGTTCGCGCACGCCTTGCCGATATCAGCCACGGAACATGATTTTACTTTTGGGCCCGTGTCGCCCGTTCGCGCTGAGCAGGAGTTGTGCTGTGTTCGCTAAATTCAACCGCATCAATATCAAATACGGCGCCGCCTTCATTGGCGTGGCCCTGGCTTTGCTGGTGGTGGTGACCGCCAACGCCATGCTGGTCAACTCGGTGAAGGATCGCCTGGAAGAGGTCACCTCGACCCTCAACAGAGCCATCTCCCTGGTGCTCAACGCGGACCGCGATCTCTATCAGGCGCGCATGGCTGAAATGGCCTACCTGCGCGGCATTCCCGGTACCCCCGAAGCCGAGACGCAGATCGCCACCTATGAGGAAAACGCCGCCCAGGCCCAGGAGCGCATCCAGCAGGTGGCCGGTCTGATGGCCAACTACGGCGATGTGTCCGACAGCGTTAACACCTTCAACGGGCTGTATGAGCGCTGGCGCGAAGAGTCGGCGCGTTCGATCCAAATGTACAAGGACGAAGACATCGGCGGCGCCATGGAGCAGATCGACGGGGCGTCCCGGGAGAGCTTCGAACAACTGCGCGGCTTCTACGACGCCACCGGGCAGTCCGTGGACGAGCGCGTCCAGGAGCTGGAGGCCACCACCTTGGCGCAGATCAGCCGCCAGCAAACCCTGGTCATCGGTTTTGCCGTCCTGGTGGGTCTCGTGGCGATCGCTATTGCCCTGATCGGCCCGCACCTGATGTCCAAGGCGATCCGCCAGGTGAGCGCTCGGATCCGCGAGATCACCGACGGCGACGGCGACCTCACCGCCCGCATCCAGAGCCACCGCAAGGACGAAATCGGCGAGCTGGCCGAGCAGTTCAACCGCTTTATCGAGCGCATCGACACCACCCTGCAATCCGTGCGCACCAGCACCCTGAGCGTCAACACCGCCTCCGACGAGATCGCCAAGGGCAGCCAGGAGCTGGCCTCGCGCACCGAGCAGTCCGCCGCCAACCTGCAGCAGACCTCCGCCTCCATGGAGCAGATCACCACCACCGTGCGCAATACCTCCGACGCCGCCCGTCAGGCCGACGAACTGGTGCAGTCCACCGTGCAGGTGGCCCGGCGCGGCCAGGACGCCATGCGCGAGGTGGAAACCACCATGGGTGAGATCAGCGCCTCCTCGGAGAAGATCAATGAAATCATCACCCTGATCGACGGCATCGCCTTCCAGACCAACATCCTGGCCCTGAACGCCTCCGTGGAAGCGGCCCGCGCCGGCGAGCACGGCCGCGGTTTCGCGGTGGTGGCCCAGGAAGTGCGCACCCTGGCGGGCCGCTCCGGCGACGCCTCCCGGGAGATCCGCGAGCTGGTGGACCGCTCCGTGACCAGCACCCAGACCGGCGCCGGTCTGGTCAAGAACGCCGGGCGCACCATGGAAGACATCGTTGCCAGCATCGACAAGGTCACCCGCGTGATCAGCGAGATCAGCACCGGCGCACAGGAACAGAGCCAGGGCATCGGCCAGGTCAACACCGCCGTCGCCGAGCTGGACACCATGACCCAGCACAACGCCTCCATGGTGGAAGAAACCAGCTCCGCCGCCGAGGAGATGCGCCATCAGGCCGAGCAACTGGCGGCACTGATCGCCAGCTTCCGCCTCAGCGGCCAGACCGATGACGACGGCGACCGGGTGCCCGTGCTGCGCGCCGTGGCCGCCGACCGGTACGACCCGGAAGGCCGCGCCGCCTGACCGGCGTGCCCCTTTTCAGAGCCGCCGGTTCAAACCGCTGTTGAGCAGCAGGCGCACCACGTCCTGCTGCTTGCTGACGCCCAGCTTGCCGAAAATGCTCTTTAACTGGCTGCGCACGGTTTCCCTGGAGACCTGATGCCGTTCGGCAATCTGTTCCACCGACAGCCCGTTGACCAGGGCGCTGGCGACCCCGCTTTCCGCCCGGGTGAAATGGAACAAGGCGGCCAGGTCCTCTTCGCAGGCATCGAACGGGTGGCCCGGGTCGGACACGTACAGGACGATCTCACCCTCGCCGTAGACACCGGACAGGGACTCAGGGGCGTCCTCCCGCAGCGTCGCCATGACGATCAGCGGGTGCGGCCGGTCCGGGTGGTTCAGGCCCACCGCCTGCTGCCTGGCCTTGCCCTGCCGCAGGCCGGCCACCGCGGCCCACAGCGCCGCCGCATCCCGCGGGTACCAGGTGCGAAGCCTGGCGCCATCCATCAGCAGCCCGGCGTGCCCGGATAGCAGGCGCTCGGCGGCGGCGTTGTGGTAGGTCACCTGGTCCTGCCCGTTCAGCACCACCACGCCATGCATCAGCTCGGACAACACCGACTGCAGTGAGGCGGCCCGGTGTGTCGCCTGCTGCAACGCCTTGTCGATGCGCAGCGCGCGCTGAAAGTGCGGCGCCAGCACGTTCAGCAACTGCAGTTCCCGGTCGCCGAACGGCTCGGCCTTGAAGGACCGGTGCACACCGATGCCGGCATGCCACTCCGTGTCGTTGAACAGACTGATGGCGGCGACATAGCCCAGATCGTTGGGCTTCATGATCAGACGGTAGTAAAGCGGGTTCTCCGCCACCTGCTCGTCGTGCCGCACCACCAGGGCCGCTTCCGCCACCGGGCGCGCGGCCTGAATACGGTAGACCGGATCATGCCTGGAGAGGCCGAGCCGGTAGGTGGCCTCGGCGAACCGGGGCAGCCCGTGGTTGGCCAGCAGATACCGTTTGCCCGAAGCATGATCTTCCACGTGGATGCCGCCGGACTTGGCGCCCAGCAGCCGGCAGAGGCGGTCGAGGACCGTGCCCCAGTGGCCGGGCCGGTACGACGCCTCGTAAATGTCCCCAATGAACGACAGCAACCCTTCTTCGGCGGCCAAAAGGTACCCCGCGAACCCACACCCCGTTATTCCTTAAGGGAATAGCAAAAGTCGTTTAGGGCGTCAAATATGTGAATGGCATCACGCCCGCCCGGCGGCGGGCGGCGCCTGCTCCGTGAGCGTGGCTCCTGCCGGAATGAGTGCAACTCAAGTGCCAACCGGGCCCCTTTTTGGTTAGAATACGCGCCCCTGATCCCGCAATCCGACCCACAGGTAGCCCATGTTCTCTAAATCCATGTCCATCGCCGAGTTCGACCCGGAAATCCAGGCCGCCATCGACGCCGAGCGCGAGCGCCAGGAGCAGCACATCGAGCTGATCGCCTCCGAGAACTACGCCTCGCCCCGGGCCATGGAAGCCCAGGGTTCCGTACTGACCAACAAGTACGCCGAGGGCTACCCGGGCAAGCGCTACTACGGCGGCTGCGAAAACGTGGACGTGGTCGAGAACCTGGCCATCGAACGCGCCTGCCAGCTGTTCGGCGCCGACTGGGCCAACGTCCAGCCCCACGCCGGCTCCCAGGCCAACGCGGCGGTCTACATGGCGGTGCTCAAGCCCGGCGACACCGTGCTCGGCATGAGCCTGGACGCCGGCGGTCACCTGACCCACGGCGCCAAGCCGAATTTCTCCGGCAAGATGTACAACGCCATCCAGTACGGCCTGGACAACGACACCGGCCTGATCGACTACGACCAGGTGGAAAAGCTGGCCCGCGAGCACAAGCCGAAGATGATCGTCGCCGGCTTCTCCGCCTACTCCCAGATCGTCGATTGGCAGCGCTTCCGTGACATCGCCGACGAAGTGGGCGCCATCCTGCTGGTGGACATGGCCCACGTGGCCGGCCTGGTCGCCGCCGGCGTCTACCCCAGCCCGGTGGGCATCGCCGACATCACCACCACCACCACCCACAAGACCCTGGGCGGCCCGCGCGGCGGCCTGATCCTGGGCAAGGCCAACGACGACCTGCAGAAGAAGATCAACTCCGCCGTCTTCCCCGGCGGCCAGGGCGGCCCGCTTGAGCACGTCATCGCCGCCAAGGCGATCTGCTTCAAGGAAGCCATGGACCCGGCCTTCAAGACCTACCAGCAGCAGGTGGTGAAGAACGCCAAGGCGATGGCCAAGGTATTCATCGACCGTGGCTTCGACGTGGTCTCCAACGGCACCGAAAACCACCTGTTCCTGCTCAGCCTGGTCAAGCAGGACATCACCGGCAAGGACGCGGACGCCGCCCTCGGCCGCGCCCACATCACCGTCAACAAAAACGCCGTGCCCAACGACCCGCGCTCGCCGTTCGTCACCTCCGGCCTGCGCATCGGCTCCCCGGCCATCACCCGCCGCGGCTTCAATGAAGCCGACGCCACCGAACTGGCCGGCTGGATCTGCGACATCCTCGACAACATGGGCGACGA
>NZ_CAXPXK010000012.1:0-35276 GCF_964221125.1 Alloalcanivorax sp. | reverse complement strand
AAAGAAATGGACTATGCCGATCCGTGATTGGAAGCCGGCATTGAATCGCTTTATTATCGAATTCGGTGACCGCCTGGACGGCCACCTGTAATGGGATGGGCAGTTACACAGATTTATTTACAGGCTCACCCCTGGCACCCCGGCGGCTTCGACCCGGTGCCCGGCCAGCGTTGCGGGGACGCCCATGAGTGAGCCGCGTCCCCGGGGTCGGTTACTGTTCGTCGCCCTGCTGCTGGTCGCGCAGACGCTGCTCGCCTGGCACGCCCCGGCGCACATCTTCGACGGCCACGACGGCCATTCCGCGATCGTCGCCCACGACTGCGACCTGTGCGTGCAGGGCCACGGCCTGGTGGGCGTGCCCACCCTGTTCACGCCGCCACCGGTGCTTCCCGACACCACCACGCCCGCGGCCGACGTCCGTTGCCCGCGGGCGGTCACCCCGACCCGCAACCATCCGGCGCGCGCGCCACCCCGTTTCTCCTGAATTCCAAGCACTGACTTCCCTTATCGGGACCGTCCCTGGCGCAGCGCCAGGGCGGCCCGTGGTTGTATTCAGGAGACAACATGAAACGCTTTACTCCCCCCATGGCGGCGGCCACCGCGGCCGCCATGGTCTGGTCCGTGGCGCCCGCCGCCGAGCCCGCGTCCACCGACACCGAAGGCCGGCTGGACGCCGTGGAAGTGTCCGCTTTGCCGCTGGGCAGCGACGCCAATCTGACGCCGGCTTCGTTCGACCTGCTTGAAGACCAACTGCTGTTCCAGCAAAGCGAAGCCACCCTGGGCGATACCCTGGACGGCCTGCCCGGCGTGCACGCCGACACCTACGGCGGCGGCTCCGGCCGGCCGGTGATCCGCGGCCAGACCGCGCCGCGTGTCAGCGTGCTGTCCGACGGCGCGCAACTGTTCGACATGTCGACCATCTCGCCCGACCACGCCACCACCGTGGAGCCCATGCTGTCGCGCAAGGTGGAGGTGCTGCGCGGCCCGTCCAGCCTGCTGTATGGCGGCGGCGCCATCGGCGGCGTGGTCAACGTGCTGGACAACAAAATCCCCACGCGCATGCCGAACCGCCCGGTGGAAGGCTTCGTCTCGGCGCGCGGCAACACCGTGGCCAACGAACAGGCCGGCGCCGTGGGGCTGACCGCCCGCGCCGGCGACAATGTGGCGATCCACATCGAGGGCGCCCGCCGCGACGCCGACAACTATGAGGTGAACGGCTTCACCGAGCAGGAGATCGACGGCACCTGGGCGGAAAGCAACAACGCCAGCGTCGGGCTCTCATGGATCGGTGACCGGGGCTATCTGGGCGTCGCCTACTCCTACCGCGGCGACCTCTACGGCCTGCCCGGCCACAGCCACGAGTTCGAGGGCTGCACCAGCAACGGCGCCAGCCTGGATTGCGCGGAAGAAGGCCATGAGCACGAGCACGGCGAAGAGGAAGCGCCGTTCGTGGACCTGGACAGCCGCCGCGTGGACCTGCGCGGTGAATACCGCCGGCCGTTCGACGGCGTGGAAGCGGTGCGCCTGCGCGCCAGCCACACGGATTACCGTCACCACGAGATCGAGGAAGGCGAAATCGGCACCAGCTTCCGGCACCGGGGCGTGGACACCCGCGTGGAGGCGGAGCACGCGCCGATCCTCGGCTGGCGCGGCACGGTGGGCACCCAGTTCACCGACGGCCAGATCGAGACCACCGGCGAAGAGGGGCTGTTGCCGAAAACCGATACCCGGGTGGCGGCCCTGTTCGCGGTGGAGCGCTACCGCTTCAACGACCAGTGGCAGCTGGAGGCCGGGGCCCGCTACGAGCACCAGGACCTGGACCCCGATGACGCTCAGCGCCCGCTGCCTTCGGTGAGCGATTCCGCCACCTCGATCTCCAGCGCGCTGACCTGGGCGTTCCGCCCGGATTACAACGTGTCGCTGTCGGTGGCGCGCTCCCAGCGTTTGCCGCAGACCCAGGAGGTCTACGCGCGCGGCGTGCACCTGGCCACCAACACCTATGAGTGCGGGCTGCTCTCCGACACCTTCACCTGCGGTGGCGCCGCCAACGACGCCGACCTGGAAACGGAGACGTCCCACAACGTGGGCCTAAATCTGCGCAAGGTGCAGGGGGATCTGACCTTCGACCTCGGCGTCTTCCACAACCGGGTCCAGGACTACATCTACGCCCGCACCCTGGATCAGATCGAGGAATTCCGCCTGATCAAGTACAGCCAGGAAGACGTGGAGTTCACCGGCGCGGAAGCCGAAGCCACCTACCAGTGGACCGACCGCTTCTCCACCACCGCCTTCGGCGACATGGTGTACGCGCAATTCGAGGACAACGGCGACGAGCTGCCGCGCATCCCGGCACAGCGGCTGGGCGCGCGCCTGAACACCTACTGGCGCGCCTTCGACGCGGAGCTGGAGTTCTACCGGGTGTTCGCGCAGGACCGCATCGCCGGCTTCGAAACCCGCACGCCGGGCCACGACATGCTCAGTGCCACGGTGAGCTACACCTTCACCGGCAGCCCCCAGTACAGCGCCTTCCTGCGCGCCAGCAATCTGCTCGGCGAGGAAGTGTGGAACCACGCGTCGTTTCTGGCGCGCACGGTACCGGAACCCGGTCGCAACCTGACCGCCGGCGTGCGCCTGACCTTTTGACGCGGAACATCCACAGCAAAAAGACATTGGAGAGAGCACAATGAAACGCTCATTTTCCCCCACCGGCGCCGCCCTGCTGGCCGCGTCGGTATTGCTTGCCGCCTGCAACAACGACACCGGCAGCACCCCGCTGCCCGGCGGCGAGGACGAACACGACCATGACCACGGCGCGGAAAGCGCCGGCCGGCTGGTGTTCACCCACGCCGACGGCTCTAATTCACGGGTCTATGTGCACGACCTGGAGAGCCGCTCCACCCTGGCGGATTTCGCCCTGGTGCATCCCGCCACGGCGGTCCACAGCAGCCCGGAGCACCGCTACGCGGTGATCGTGCAGCGCGACAACGACCAGGTGGAATTCCTGGACGGCGGCGTCTACCGCCACGACGACCATGTCGACGAGGGCGATCCGGCGATGCTGCCGTTTACCCTGTCCGGCGTGCGGCCCACCCACTACCGCAGCCACGGCGAGCAGGCCGCCCTGTTCTTCGACGGCGACAGCGCCAGCGCCGCCCTGAGCCAGTTCCATCTGTTCAGCGATGAGAGCCTTGAAAGCGGCGGCACCCTGGCCCATCAGACCCTGGACACCGCCCATCACGGCATCGCCGAGCCCCTCGACGGTGTGGTGCTGGCCAGCCACGCCGCCGCCAGCGGCGACGCGCCGGACGGCATCAGCGTGTTCGAGCTGCACGGCGACCACTTCCACAATGAAGGCGAGCTGGCCACGGCCTGCCCGGGCCTGCACGGCGGCGCATCCAGCGGCACCTTCTCGGTGTTCGGCTGCGACGACGGCGCGCTGGTGGCCGAACTGCACGGCGACCATTTCGACGACGCCAAGATCCCGGTGGCGGAGCGCCTGGCCACGGTGGCGGGCCATCCCGATGTGGCGGAGTTCGCTGCCTTCTCCTACCCCGGCGGCAATCTCTATGCGCTGGACCCGGAGGCAAGCACCGCCACACAGGTGGACTGGCGCGACGGCGCCGTGGATGGCGCCGGCGACCCGGTCAGCCCGCTGGCCCAGGGCTTCGACGCCCACGGCGAGCACCTGCTGATTCTGGACAGCAACGGCGCTCTGCACGTACTGGAGAGCAGCGACTGGAGCCACCGCGGCAGTATCGCGGTGCTCGCCAGCGTGCCCGCCAGCGGCCCGGCACCGGCGCTGGCGGTGAGCGCCGCCGGCGAGCAGGCGTTCGTCAGTGACCCGGCGGCGCCGGCGATCCACATCATCGACCTGGAAGCTCTGAGCCTGGAAACGGTGCCTCTGGCGTTCGCGCCCACCGGCCTGGCCTGGACCGGCGTCGGTGAAGCGCACGATCACGACGACACCGGGGAAGACCACGACCACGATCACTAACGCCCTCCGCCCCGGCCGTCCGGCCGGGGCTTTGCGCGTCGCCTTGCGCGCTTCTTTTCACTACAATGCGTTCACGGACAGCATCCCTAGAAACCATCCGCAGTAATGATCGGAGTACCCATGAAGCCTTTCCTGTTAGCCGCGAGCCTTGCGCTGCCCCTGACCCTCCTGCCCATTGCCGCCGGCGCCTCCGGCTTCGCGGGTATCGACATTGTCAGCAGCGAAATCGAACCGGACGACGGCGGTAGCGCCGATCCCACCGCGCTGCAGTTCAAGTTCGGTACCTGGATCAACCGCAATGAAACCCTGGGCGGCGAGCTGCGCCTGGGCCTGGGTATTGATGAGGACGACCTGGGCCGTGGCACCGATGTGGAAATCGACCGCTACTACGGCGCCTATTTCCGTGGCCAGTTCCCCAACACCCTGCCGGTGCGCCCCTACGGCCTGATCGGCCTGACCCGCATGGAAACCACCGAGAACTTCCCCGGCGGCGGCTCCACCGGCGAGAACTACTCCGGCCTGTCCATCGGCCTGGGCGCCGACGTGAGCCTGACCGACGTGGTGTTCGTGAGCGTGGAGTACATGCGGGCCGTGGACAGTGGCGGCGACGAAGTCACCAACCTGTCCCTGGGTCTCAACGGCCGCTTCTGAGCGCCGGCGACCCGAAGAGCGACCGCCAGGGACGGCGGTCATAAAAAAAGCCGCGCTGAGCGCGGCTTTTTTTGTAGCGGCCTTACGAGCCCCGGTCAGGGAATCGGCAGGTAGCCGCCCTCCACTTCCTTGGTGGCGATGGCCACCGCGTTGTGGGCGTGCAGGCTCTCCAGGTGATTCACCCGCAGCCAGAAGTCCTGGTAGCAGGGCTGGCCGTCCAGCGCCCGCTTCAGGCGCCGCGCGGAATCCTCGCAGAACATCAGGTTCTGGCCGTTGAGCTTGGCGAATTCCTGCTCGTCGACCCGTTTCACGGCGGTCTGTACCGGCGTTTTCAGCGCGCCCTCGATGGAATCGATCAGGGCGGTGATCGGGAAGGCCTCGTCGCAGTCGGTATCCAGCAATACCCGCACCTGGGCCACGGAGCGCTGGCTGTGCGGCGTCGCCATGATGCCTTCCTCGGTGCCCAGCCACTCGAACACCTTCTCCATGTCCACGGAGCCTTCGCCTTCGAAGTCCTTGCGGAACTGCTCCTGAATCAGCTGCCGGGCCAGCGCCGCGGAGCACGGGCAGGTGGAGGAATAGGGCACTTCCACCGCCAGCTCCATGCGCATGCCGTCCGGGGCCAGGGTCGCCTTGATGGTCACCGGGTAGCTCTTCCAGCCGGAGTAGCTGCTTTTCAGCGCCGGCCGGCGCATCGAGTACTCGAAATCGAACTGCACGAAGCCCCGGTCGCTGAGGCCCTCGTGGGAGTCGAGGAAATTCTGCAACAGCTTGCGGATCGAATAGGCGCTTACCGAATGATCGCCGAAGGTTTCCTCCAGCATCAGGTAAAGCCGGGACATGTGAATGCCCTTGGCGTCCGGGTTGGAAAGGTTCACATAGGCCTGGATGGACGTGCTCACCGGGCGTTCGCCGGCCAGGGTGTCGCTGATGCGGGCCGGCAGATGGATCTCGCTCATGCCCACCCAGTCCAGGGTGCTGTGAATGTGTTCCACCATGGAGTTCGTCGCCACATCGGGCATCGACTTGGTGGTTTCCGAACTGCTATCGCGCTTCATGGAAATCTCCGCTGGGACGGCAAGGGACGGAGCATGACCGCTGGCCGGTGAAGGCTGGGACAATTCTCCAGGCGATGCCGCCCGACCTCTCAGGGGCGCAGAGTGTAGCAGAAACCGCCCGGCAAATAGACAGACCGGAACGACGGGATTGGCGATAAAAGCGACAGCCCGGGCCTATCGGCGGCGGGCCCCGTCACAGGGGCGTTTCATCGTCCTCGGCGCGCCCCACCAGCTCCTGGAAGCGCTCCATTTCACGCAGCGGAACGAACATTTCCTCGGCGCGGGCGTGCTGGCGCAGGGCCTCGGAGATGGCCACCGCCTGGCGCAGGTCGCGCAGGGCGTTCTCGGTCTCGCCCAGGCCGGCCCAGGCGCAGGCGCGCTGGTAGAGGGCGTGGGCGTTGTCCTCGTCCACTTCCAGCACCCGGTCGCACAGGCTCAGCGCCCAGCGCTGCTCGCCCAGCTCCAGGGCGGCGTCGGCCTTCCAGGCCAGCGCCTCCGGGTCGTCCGGGCGCAGCTCCAGAATCCGGTCGTAGAGCTCGATCTTCTCCTTGTAGCTGGTTTCCTTGGTGGCTTTCAGCCACAGGCTGTGGATCTCGTTGGTGCGCTCGATCTCTTCCTGGTTTTCGGTGATGGTGCGCGATTTGCGGCGCAGCTCCTGCTCCAGGTCCGCCAGGCGCGACTCGTACTCCACGGTGAGCCGGGACATCTCCTTCTCGGCGTAGACGCGGATGTTGTCCTTGAGGTCACGGATGGTCGACCAGCCCACCAGCGCCAGAATCGAGGCGGCGCCGGCGATCAGGTAGAAGAAGTAGGTCACCGTGTTGGTGGCGTAGCCCATGGCCTTGTCGGCCACTTCCAGTTCCCGGTCGGTGACGATCCGGTTCATGTCGTTGCGGTACTCCATCATGTCCTGACGGAGGCTGCGCAGCTCACCGAGAATCCAGTTCTCGCGGAACTGGGAAATCACCGGCCCCTTTTCGATCTCGCTCTGCGACTCCACCGGCCCCTCGGCGGGGTCCTCGGCACGGTTCTGCTGCGCGCCCACGGGGCCGCACACCAACAAAAAAAGCAGTAGCCAACGCCGCCACGGCATCACTCGCATCAAGACCCGGTCCTCGATTATTTCGCCGGGCCGGACAATCCGCACACCCGGCCTACGCCGTATACCAGCCAGGCGCTGACCAGCGCCGGCAAAACCTCGAATATGGTCGCATTTAGCCCGGACAGGCGCCAGCCAATTGCCACCGAACTGGCGACAACAATCATCGCGATGGCGAGCGGTTCACGGGGGCGGCCGCCCAGCGCGTACACCACCAGCAACCCGCCGAAGGCGGCGCCCAGCACGCCCCAGGCGAACAACACCAGATTGAAGACGTTCTCCTCGGCGAACAGGGCGATGGTCAGCGATACGCCGACCACCACCAGGGTGGCGATCCGCGCGGTGCCGTAGCCGTGCCAGCGCTTGGGCATCAGATCCCGGGACAGGCAGGCGCTGCAGCTGAGAATCAGCGAATCGACGGTGGAGATGGTGGCGGCGAACAGGCCGGCCAGCACCAGCCCGGTGGCCACCGGGTGCAGCAGCACGTCCGCCATCACCGGCAGCGCCAGCTCGGCGTCCAACTCACCACCGCTCATCACCAGGGACGGGTCCACCGCGCCCTGGTCCATCAGCAGGCGCGCCATCATGCCGACGCCCACCGCCAGGGTGTAGAAGGCCACGAACCACAGGTAATAGTAGGTGCGCGCCCGGCGGATGTTTTTGACGTCGTTGACCGCCATGAAGCGGACCATCACATGGGGCTGGCCGATCACCGCCGCGCCGGCGAAGGTCCAACCGACCAGAAACAGCAAGACGCCGGTGAGACCGCTGGCGGCGGAGTCGGCGGGGAAAAACTGGAAGAAGGTGGGCGACACCTCGTGCAGCCCGGTCCAGGCGGACTGCCAGCCGCCGACGGTGAACACCGCGGTGGTCAGCATCACCGTCATCGCCACGATCATCACCACCGACTGGGCGGCGTCGGTCCACACCGAGGCGCGCAGACCGCCGGAGAAGCCGTAGCAGAGCACCATCACCGCGCCGATGATGGCGCCGGTGCGCAGATCCCAGTCGAACAGCGCCTGCAGCGCCTTACCGCCGGCCTTGAACTGGGCGGCGGCGTAGACCCCCAACAGCAGCACCGCGATCAGCGCCGCCACCACCTTAAGCACCTGAAAATGGCCGCCGCCCCAGCGCGACAGCAGTTCCGGAATGGTCAGGGTGCCGCGTTCCTCGGACACCTCGCGGACTTTACGGGTAACCAGGGTGGCCGCCATCCAGTCGCCCAGAATCCAGCCCACCATCATGGTGAACGCCGGCAGGCCGGTGGCGTAGGTGTAGCCGATCACGCCGATGAACATGAAGCCGGAGTTATTGGTGGCCACCGCGGACAGGCCGATCAGGGAGGGCGGCACGGAGCTGCCGGCGAGCAGATAGTCGGACTGTTCCTTGGAACGAACCAGGACCGAGGAAAAGCCGATAAGCAGAAACAAAAGGAGGAAACCGAGAAAACTGGCAAGCAACATGAAACGCGTCCCTCGGGGCAAAAGCCTCTAATTACTTTGACATCTAAATGTTTTATCTCTAAGCTAGCGTACCACTTATGGCAAGGAATATCTTGGCCATGCGATTGATTCCTGAGCTGATGCCGAGGCAAACATTGCTTTCACATCAAAGTGACGGCGCCACGATTACCCGGTTCTTGAGTCGTGTCGTCAGGCAGTCACATTGATTTGTTATCCAGAGAATTAACCACCATGGCCAAACACGACGAAGTGTTAATCGCCCTGAGACAGATTATTCGGGCCACCGACCTCTACTCCCGCAAGTTGAGCAAGGTGGCCGGGCTCACCGCCCCGCAGCTGCTGATCCTGCAGGCGATAGACGCCCATGGGGAAATGACCATGGGGGACATCGCCACCGAGGTATCCGTCAGCCAGGCCACCGTCACCACCATCCTCGACCGGCTCGAAAAGCGCGGCCTGATCGAGCGGAAAAGGGGTGAACGGGATAAGCGCCGGGTCTATGCTTATTTGACCACCGCCGGACGCGATATCATGGAGCGGGCACCGACGCCCCTGCAGGAGGAATTCATGGACCGATTTTCACGGTTACAGGACTGGGAACAGTCGCAGATTCTCAGCTCCCTGCAGCGGGTAGCCGCGATGATGAACGCCGGTGACATCGACGCCTCGCCGGTGCTTGATCTGGGTGCCATAGACCGCATCCAGCCCGCCGCCGAGGCCCAGCGCCGTCGGCCGCGACCCGACCCTTCTTTCCAAACCGACCAGAAGTGACACCAATGTCTGCAGACGAACCGAAAAAGGCGGATTCATCCTCCGCTGACACAAAAGACGACATCATTTTTCGCAAGCCCGAGAGCCCGGACGGCCCGCGGGTGCACA
Organism: Alloalcanivorax sp.; assembly: GCF_964221125.1. Classification (NCBI taxonomy): domain Bacteria; kingdom Pseudomonadati; phylum Pseudomonadota; class Gammaproteobacteria; order Oceanospirillales; family Alcanivoracaceae; genus Alloalcanivorax; species Alloalcanivorax sp. The sequence goes on along the minus strand of NZ_CAXPXK010000012.1, from coordinate 26,132 downwards.
AGCTGATCGCGGAATGTAAGCCGCTGGATGAAAACTCCGTGTACTGCAATCTGCTGCAGTGCACGCACTTCGCGGACACTTCGGTGGCCGCGGAAATGGATGGCGATCTGGTGGGCTTCATCTCCGGGTACATCCCGCCCAAGCAGCAGAACACGCTGTTCGTGTGGCAGGTGGCGGTGCACGGCAAGGCACGCGGCAAGGGTCTCGCCAAGCGCATGCTGGCGGAACTGATCAAGCGCGACGAAGCGGAAAACGTTCAGTTCATCGAGACCACCATCACCCCGGACAACGAAGCGTCCTGGGGTATGTTCCGCAGCTTCGCCTACGAGCGCCGGATGCCCACCGAAGAGTTCATCCTCTTCGATTCACGCATCCATTTCGCCGGCGAGCACAATGATGAACATTTGCTGCGCATCGGGCCGTTCAACCGCGACGACGCCTAAAACGAATTGAAAGAGACACAGCGAGGTAGAGAGAACCATGGATACGGATATTTTTGACAGCATTGAGTCCGAAGTTCAAAGCTACGCACGCAGCTTCCCGGTGGTGTTCCAGAAAGCCAAGGGCAGCTATCTGTACGACGAAGACGGCCAGGAGTACCTGGATTTTCTGGCCGGCGCGGGCACGCTGAACTACGGCCACAACAATCCGGTTCTGAAAAAAGTCCTGCTCGACTACATCGAGAACGATTCCATCGTGCACGGCCTGGACATGCACACCGTGGCCAAGCGCGACTTTCTGCAAGCGCTGGAAGACTACGTGCTCAAGCCGCGCGACATGGACCACGTGGTCCAGTTCCCCGGCCCCACCGGCACCAACGCGGTGGAAGCGGCACTGAAGATCGCCCGTAACATCAAGGGCCGCGAAAACATCATCAGCTTCACCAACGGCTTCCACGGTGTGACCCTGGGCGCGCTGTCCACCACCGGTAACAGCCACCACCGTGGCGCCGCCGGCGTGACCATGGGCGGCGTCAGCGTGATGCCGTACGACGGCTACCTGGGCGACGCCTTCGACACCACCGAGTACCTGGACAAGGTGCTGCTGGACTCCTCAAGCGGCGTCGACCACCCGGCCGCCGTGATCGTGGAAACCGTACAGGGCGAGGGCGGCATCAACGCGGCCAGCTTCGACTGGCTGCGCAACCTGGAGCGCGTCTGCCGCAAGCACGACATGCTGCTGATCCTGGACGACATCCAGGCCGGCTGCGGTCGTACCGGCACCTTCTTCAGCTTCGACAATGTCGGCATCAAGCCGGACATCATCACCCTGTCCAAGTCGCTGAGCGGCTATGGCCTGCCCCTGGCGGTGGTGCTGCTGAAGCCGGAGCTGGACCAGTGGAAACCCGGTGAGCACAACGGTACCTTCCGCGGCCACAACCTGGCGTTCGCCACCGCCGCCAAGGCTCTGGAGCACTTCTGGAGCGACGACACCTTCGCCAAGGAAGTGCAGAAGAAGGGTGACCTGATCACCGACCGGTTCCGCGATATCGCGTCCGGCTACGACGATCACTGGTTCTACCTGAACGGCCGCGGCATGATGCAGGGCCTGGTCTGCCGTGACGGCGAAATGGCCGAGGAAATCACCAAGGCCGCGTTCAAGCGCAAGCTGGTGATCGAGACCTCCGGCGCCGACGACCAGGTGATCAAGACCCTGTGTCCGCTGACCGTGACCGAAGACGAGATCAACCACGCCATGGACGTGCTCAAGGAAAGCGTCGAAGAAGTCATGAAAGACCGCATCAAGCGCGGCGACGCCAATTCCGTTTCCAGCCTGGCGGGCTGAACCCTTCCCGACTTCCCGGCCGCCCCGCGCGGCCGGGCTTCCCTGTTTTTTTCCATTTTTGTTTTTGGAGGTGTAGATGATCGTTCGCACTCTGGCGGAAGCCGAGAAAACCGACCGTCGCGTGGTCGCGGAAAACGGCAACTGGCAATCCGTTCGCCTGTCCCTGAAAGAGGACGGCATGGGCCATTCCTTCAATATCACCACCATCTTTAAAGGCACCAAGACCCACATCAAATACGCCAACCACTGGGAATCCGTCTACGTGATTTCCGGCAAGGGCAAGATCGAGATGGTGGAAAGCGGCGACGTGCACGAGCTGACGCCAGGCACCATTTACCTGCTCGACCAGCACGACGAGCACTACCTCTATGGTGGCGAGAACGAGGACATGGTGGTGGCGTGCGCCTTCACCCCCCCGCTCAGCGGCAAGGAAGTGCACGACGAGAACGGCGTCTACCCGGCCGATCTTGACTGACAGCGGCACCTGCCAGCCAAGCGAAGAGAACGGAACCCCAGGGTTCCGTTTTTTTTGGCCTGCGCCCCGGGACTCGACAAAAGTCTAATTCCACGGCGCTCCGGAAGCGGGCAAGGTACCGGGCATATCAAGTGCGGGCCAGACCCGCCGACAGCCGGATAACAATAAATCGAACCCCGAACAAACGGCTTGGGAGAGTTTCCGCAGGACCCTGGACGCCCGCGCCAAACCGCACGGGTCGTCCGCTTGACTATCAAGCTGATTCTGATTTTCCACGTCCTTACCTCGGCTGCCAGGCGGCGGCCCCTCTTTTTATTTCTGATTCCTCGCACCGCGGGGCGCGCCGGCGCCGCTTAGACGCTAGTATTGTATCGTCCGGAGATAAAACAGGTCCTAATAATGAGAATACTGATCGCCGACGACCATCCGCTGTTCCGCGCCGCTCTGCGTCAGGCCGTGGAAGTGAGCTTCAAGGACGCCCGTATCCAGGAGGCCGATTCGCTGGCCTCGCTGGAAAAGCTGGGCGACGACCAGGTCCCCTTTGACCTGATTCTGCTGGACCTGCACATGCCGGGGACCCACGGCTTCTCCGGGCTGATCTATCTGCGCGAGCTGTACCGGCGGGTGCCGCTGGTGGTGATCTCCGCCAACGAGGAACTGGAAGTGATCCAGCGGGCGCTGCAGTTCGGCGCCGACGGTTTTATTCCCAAGTCGGCCTCGGTGGAAGCGATGACCCAGGCGGTGCTGAAAGTGATGGAAGGCGAACGCTGGGTGCCGGAGAAGGCACGCCGCCCGCTGCCGCCGGATCTGCCCGACTTCGCCGCCATGCGCGAGCGCATCACCAGCCTGACGCCGCAGCAGTTCCGGGTCATGGGCATGCTCATGGAAGGGCTGCAGAACAAGGTGATCGCCTATCAGCTGGATGTGTCCGAAGCCACCGTCAAAGCCCACATGACCGCCATCTTCCGCAAGCTGGGCGTCCGCAACCGTACCCAGGCGGTGCTGGCCCTGAAGGATCTGGCCATCGAGCCGCCCGGCCTGGCCTGAACCCTGCGCACCTGAAGCGCCGCGCCTAGAGCGCGCGCAGCACCTCCAGCAACGCGGCCTCGCTGACCGGTTTCTGCAGAAAGCCCACGCCCTGCTCACGGGCCCGCACGCGCACCTCTGCGCGGCGGTCGGCGGTGATCAGCATCGCCGGCACCACGTCCTCCCAGCAGCCGTCCAGCGCATCGATCACCTGAAAGCCGGTCTCGCCGTCGTCGAGCTGATAATCCACCAGCAACAGGTCCGGCGCCGGCCGGCCCCGGGCTTCCTCCAGGGCGTCGGCGCGGGAGCGGGCGACGATCGGGTCACAACCCAGGGCGCGCAGCAGCGCCTCCAGGCTGGCCAGCAACGCCGGATCATTATCCACACAGAACACCCTCAACCCGGCCACGTCGCGCTGATCGGACACCGCCGGTTCCGGCGGGGACGCCACCTCCGGCTCGCCCACCACCAGCGGCACGGAAACGGCGAACACGGTGCCGCGCCCGGGCCAGGAGCGCACACTGATGCGGTGCTCCAGCAGCCGGCAGATACGGTCGGCGATCGCCAGCCCCAGACCGAGCCCCTTGATCTGTCGGCGCCCCAGTTGCGGCAGGCGCTGGAACTCATGGAACACGCGCGCCTGCTGGTCGTCCGGAATCCCCGGGCCGGTGTCCCAGATCTCGATGGACAGCGTGTCGCCGCGACGGCGGCAGCCGAACAGCACCCGGCCGCGCTCGGTGTAACGCACCGCATTGGAGAGCAGATTCTGCAGCACCCGACGCAACAGCGCTTCGTCGGTGCGCACCTGCAGATCACTGAACACGGTGCGCAGGGTGAGCCCCTCCGCCCGCGCCAGCACGCTGAACTCCTGCCCCAGTTGCTGCATCAGCGGGCGGACCGCCACGGTGCGCGGGTGCGCCTGCATGGTGCCGGTGTCCAGACGGCTGATCTCCAGCAGCGCGGAAATAATCTGCTCGGCGGCACGCAGCGAGCTGTCGATATGCCCCAACACTTCCCGCTCATAGCCGAACGCCTCGTCCTTGCGTGCCAGACGCTGGGACAGGGACGAGGCAAACAGCTGCGCGGCGTTCAACGGTTGCATCAGGTCGTGGCCGGCGGCGGCCAGGAAGCGGGTCTTGCCCTCGTTGGCCTGCTCCAGCTGGCTGTTCAGTTCCGAGAGCCGCCGGGTGCGCTCGGAGACCATCTGCTCCAGGTTCTCGTTGATCTGGCGCAGGGCGATTTCGTCGCGCTTGCGTTCGGTGATGTCCATGTAGGTGCTGACGAAACCTCCGCCCTCCATGGGGTTGCCGCGCACCTCCACGATCACGCCGTTGGGCAGCTCCCGCTCGAAGCGGTGGGCGCTGCCCTCGCGCAGCAACTGCACCCGTTTATTGACGTCCTGCTCCAGGTCGTCGCCGGCGTAAAAGCCGCGCTCGGCGTTATGCCGGTAGACTTCCTCGATGGGACGGCCCAGGCGGATAAAGCCCTCCGGGTAATCGAACAGGTTCACGTAGGCCTGGTTCCAGGCGACGATATTGAGGTCGCGGTCGACCACGCAGATGCCCTGGCTGATGGTCTCGATGGTGGTGCGCAGCAGCTGGTGGTTGAACTGGATCAGCTGCGAGGCCTCATCCATGATCCGCACCATGTCGTCGCGGCGCACGTTCTGCTTGCTGAGCAGCGAGCCCATCACAATGCGGGCGGTGGACGCGCCCATGGCGCCGGCCAGCAAACGCTCCACGTAGCGCACCAGATGCAGCGGCGCCGGCAGCGCCGGGTCCTCCGATATCTGGCGGCGCTGCAGATAATCAAAGAACAGCGCCCGCGCGCGCGGGTGGCCCAGGCCCCGCTCACACACCTGCAGCAGCTCGCCGGTGGTGATCAGCGGGTGGCCCATGCCCTCGCGCCACCAGTCGGTGGGGGTGTCCACGAAGCGGGTGGCCTGAGTGTCGTCCAGCGGCGCCTGGGTGGCGCGGCGGGACAGCCACACATAGGCCAGCAGATTGAGGCTCAGGCTCCAGAACACACCGTGGGTGAGCGGCTCCAGCCCCTCGATGGCGAACAGCGCATTGGGCCGCAGTATGCCCAGCCCCAGCAGACCGGCCCGGTTGAGGTAATCCACCCACTCCACCGGCAGCATCAACGGCAACAGCAGGCAGTAGCCCCACACCAGAAAGCCCACCGCCAGGCCGACAAAGGCGCCGCTCTGGTGGCCGCGCCGCCAGTAAAGCCCGCCCAACAGCGCCGGCGCCAGCTGCGCCACCGCCGCGAACGACAGCAGGCCGATGCGCGCCAGCCCTTCAAAACGGTCGATCAGAATATGGAACAGGAACGCCAGCGCCAGCATTACCACAATGCTCAGCCGTCTGAGCAGGCGCACCTGGTTACTCAGGTCCGAGAGTTCCTCGTCGCCCTGGATCCGGTACTGCACCCAGGCGGGCATCAGCACCTCGTTGGTGAGCATGATCGCCAGCGCCATGGTGGACACGATCACCATGCCGGTGGCCGCCGCGATGCCGCCGATGAACGACAACAGCAGCAGCCCCTGATTGTCGGCCGCCATGGGCAGCGACAGCATGTACATATCCGGCTGCGTGGAGCCGGGCTGGGTGATCATGCCGGCGGCCACGATCGGCAGCACGAACAGGGCGAACAGGCCCAGGTAGGTGGGCAGCACCCAGCGGGCGGTGCGCAGGTGCTGCAGGTCGTTGTTTTCCACCACGCCGGCATGGAACTGGCGGGGCAGGCAGATGATCGCCAGCATCGACAGCAGCAGCGCGGTGACGAAGCTCTGCGAAAACAGGGCCGGCTCGAACACGGAGCGGATCGCCGGCACGTCACGGACCCGCTGCCACATGTCCACCGGGCCGTCGAAGATCGCGAACAGGCAGAACAGGCCGATGATCACGAACGCCACCAGCTTGATGAAGGATTCAAAACTCACCGCCAGCATCAGCCCGGACTGGTGCTCGGTGGCGTCGATATGGCGGGTGCCGAACAGCAGCGTGAAAATCGCCATCAGGGTGGCCACCACCAGGGCGATGTCCGGCGACGGCGCCACCTGGGGGCCCACCACATGCTCGAAGGACAGGGTCACTGCCTTGAGCTGCAAGGCGATGTAGGGCAGCACGCCGACCACCGCCACCAGGGTCACCAGCACCGCCAGTTGCCGGGACTTGCCGTAGCGGGCGGCCATGAAGTCGGCGATCGAGGTGATGTGGTGCTGCTTGCCCACCGACACCAGCTTATAAATCAGCTCGCCGCCCAGCAGCATGGTGAGGATCGGACCCAGATAAATGGGCAGGTAGGTCCAGCCGTTGCCGCTGGCCTCGCCGACGGCGCCGTAAAAGGTCCAGGAGGTGCAGTACACGCCCAGGCCCAGGCTGTAGGTCCAGGCGTTATTGACCACCCGCAGGCCGCGCCGCTCGGCGCGGTCCCCCCACCAGGCGATCACGAACAGCACCATCACATACAGCAGGGCGAACACACCCAGCTGCCAGAGACTAAACAAGAGAGCGCCTCCGTCCGATCATCACGGCTTTACCACTGAAACAGCACCGCCACGAAACGCAACACCACCGCCAGAATCATCACCAGCAAGCCGGCGCGCTGGATCTTGAACTCGGTGACCGACAGCGCCATGCCCCGGCGCCAGAAACGCAGCACCCCGCCCCAGTCGCCGGTGCGGCGGATGTATTGACCGTAGGCCACCAGCACCAGCAGCAGGCCCAGCGCCAACAGCGCCCCTTGCAGGTATTGCATTGTTATTCTCCGTTTATGGTTCGCTTTTCAGCTTCAAGTACATCAAGGCGGCGGTGGTGGCGTCGCCGCGGGCGCTGTGCCGGCCGATCACCGGCACGCCCAGCTCACCGGCGACGCGCTCGAAACGCAGGTCCGGCAGCGATTCCGGATTGCGATAATGGTGCCGCCGCCGATACAGGTCGGACAACTCGATCACCGGGTTGGGCAGGTCGAACCCCAGGGACGCACGCAGATAGCGGTTGATAATCCCCAGATCGAAATCCAGACACCAGCCCACCAGCGGCCGGTTGCCGATAAAGTCGAGCAGGTTGCGCAGGCCTTCTTCCACCGGCACGCCGTCGTGCAAGTCCACACCGCGCAGACCGTGAATGCAAATCGACTCGCCGTCCAGGCTGGCCGGCCGCGCCATGCGCAGGTCCAGCGCCGCGCCCGCCTGAACCCGGCCGGCGCTGACCGGTACCGCGGCCACCGAGACCAGCTCGGCGGTGCGGGTGTTCAGCCCGGTGGTTTCGCAATCCAGCGCCATCACTTCGTCGCCCGGTGGCGCCGCGAACAAATGACCATAGGGGCCCTTGCCGTGGCGCCGCCGTTGCACAAGACGCTTCAACATCGTTAGTACTCCAGATGAAAACGCCGGGTCAGGCGCTTCTTGAACTCATTGACCACCTGCAGGGACTCCCTGAGCAGGTCTCTCTCCAACGGCGACAGCGCCTGTATCAGCAGTTGGTTGTTGCGGCCCTCTTCATCGTTGCCCTCCAGACGGGCCAGCTGCTGCTTGAGCCGCAGCTCCGCGAACAGCGCCATGGACTCGCCCAGTTCCTCGGCGAAGCCGGTCTCCATATGCCCCGCCTCCACCAGCCTGTCGAGCCGGCCGAAGGTACCGGTCTCACCGACGCGGTGTTGCAGGGACATGGCGCGCACCCCGTGCACCACCGGGAACAGGCCGCCCTTTTTGATATCGATGCCCTGCTGGGGCTTCTTCAGGGCGCCGAACCAGTTCAGCGGGGTGGAGAACTTCAACAGCGGCCGGGCAAAGCGCGACAGGATCAGATCGTTGTTGCTGCATACCCGGAACAGGTCCCGCCGCAGCTCATCAACCAGCTCGGTGCGCCCCGCCGCCGGGTGCGCGTCGAGCAGAATCGCCAGGTTCATCATCGAGGCGTCGTCGCCCTGCTTGGCCCAGCGGCCGATGCGTGCCTTCCAGTCGGTGGCACTGCCCACCCACTCCGGGTTGGACACCATGATATTGCCCGGACAACGGGGGTAGCCGAGGCGCAGCAGGGTTTCGGTGAACCGTTGCATGTGCGCGTCGCGTTCCGGCCAGTTCTCCGGATCGTCGACGATCAGGGCGTTGTCCTGGTCGGTCTTGAGGATCTGCTCGCCCCGCCCTTCACTGCCCAGCACCAGCAGGCAGCCGTGCTCCTGATGGCTCTCCGGCACCACGAACTGGAACGCCTTGCTGATGATGCGTCCGTTCAGCGCCGCCAGCAGATCCATGGCGAAGCGCATCTTGACGCCCTGCGCCATCAGCGCCTGGATCAGTTCCGGCAGACGGGCGCTGGCCATCGCCAGCGCCTCCAGGTTGTCCGCCTTCTCCACTTCCAGCCCCACCACGTAGGAGCGACTGGAGAAGAAGCTGAGCACATCGGTGAGCTCCACCACGCCCACCGGACGGCGGCCGTCCATGACCACCACCCGCTGCACCTCGTGGCGGGTCATGCTGACCAGGGCGGCGAACAGAAACTGATCCGGCGGCACCGTCACCAGCTCGAAACTGGCCAGCGCCAGGGCGCGGGAGTCCGGGGTCAGGCCGTCGTTGACCAGGCCGCGCAGCAGGTCGGTTTTGGTGATCACGCCCACATGACCGTCGCGCTCCATCAGCAGGCTGTCGGCGTTGTGCTCGTTAAGCGCGGCCACCGCCTGGGCGATGGTGCCGCCGCTGTCGAGTATCAAAGGCTGGCGCATGCATTGATGCACCTTGGCGAGCATAAAGCCCGCCATGGTCACCCCGCCCTCGCGCCGCTCGGCAAGAAGCTGGTTCTTGCTGGCGAGGCGCTGGCGGAAGTAATCGTCGAATTCTTTCTGATCCTGGCACAACGACTGGAACAGGTCGGCCGGTATCAGATAACACAGAGTTTCTTCTTCGGTAATAAACCGGTAACGGCTGCGACCGTTAAGCACGCTGAGCGCGCCGAACAGATCACAGGCACTGTAGACACCAAGCCGTCCCGCCTCCGCGGGAAGGGTCGGGTCCAGTTCCAGAACCGCGCCTTTGTGAACCATATAAACAAACTGCGCCGGATGGCGCGCTTCGATAATCACCGTACCGGCTTCGAAGTACGCCATTTCCATGGCGTTCTCGAGACGGTGGCGGTGTTCCTCGTCCAGCAATGAAAACGGTAGTTGGGTAAAGTCCACGTCGATCATGGCCAGGTCCTGAACGGAGATCGGGGCCGCGCGGATACGCGGCCCCGATATTCAGCTTACTCCGTTTGTAGTAGCGCCGTTAGTGGGCGGAAGCCCCGCCGGCGCCACGCGGTACGCGGATGTCTTCAACGATATGCTGGATGTGCTCCGGCGGCGGCGCGGTCACACGGGATACCGCGAACGCGACGATAAAGTTGAGGACCATACCGACGGTACCGATGCCCTCCGGTGATACCCCGAACAGCCAGTTCTCGGCGCTGTTCAGCTCCGGCGACACGAACTTGAAGTACACGATGTAGGAGAAGGTGAAGGCCAGGCCTACCGCCATACCCGCGATCGCGCCCTCTTTGTTCATGCGCTTGTAGAAGATGCCCATCAGAATCACCGGGAAGAAGCTGGCCGCGGCGAGACCGAAGGCGAACGCCACCACCTGCGCCACGAAGCCCGGTGGATTGATACCGAAGTAACCGGCGATCAGGATCGCCACCACCGCGGCCAGACGCGCCGCCAGCAGCTCCTGTTTCTCGGAAATATCCGGTTTGAGCGTTTTCTTCAGCAAGTCATGGGACACCGCCGACGAGATCACCAGCAGCAAGCCGGCCGCCGTCGACAATGCCGCGGCCACGCCACCGGCGGCCACCAGTGCGATCACCCAGGCCGGTAGATTACCGATCTCCGGGTTCGCCAGCACGATGATGTCACGGTCGACATACACTTCGGCGTCGTTATCGTTGATCTCATTGGTGACCACGCGCTGACCGTGGGAGCCGGTCACTTCGTCGCGGTCACCGGCGAAGGTCGGCGTGCCCTTGAAGGCGGCGCCGGCGGACATCTGTACCCGGCCGTCGTCGTTCTTATCCACCCAGCCGATCAAACCGGAGTTTTCCCAGTTATAGAACCAGCCCGGCAGCTCTTCGTACTCGGTCTGGTGCACGGTTTCGATCAGGTTGGTACGCGCGAAGGCGCCGACCGCCGGAGCGGTGGTGTACAGCAGGGCGATAAACAGCAGCGCCCAGCCGGCACTGATACGCGCATCACGGACCGTGGGTACGGTGAAGAAACGCACGATAACGTGAGGCAAACCGGCGGTACCGCACATCAGCGCGGCGGCGATGAAGAACACATCGATGGTGGACTTCTGACCTTCGGTATAAGCACCGAAGCCGAGATCCTGAACAATGCCGTCCAGTCGCTCGAGCAGGTAGACACCGGTGTCGTTACCGGCGGCGTCCAGTACCGTGGCGCCGAAGCCGGTCTGCGGCAGCACATGGCCGGTCATCAGAATGGACAGGAACACCGCCGGTACCAGGAAGGCGAAAATCAGCACGCAGTACTGGGCAACCTGGGTGTAGGTAATCCCCTTCATGCCGCCGAGGACGGCGTAGAAGAACACAATCGCCATGCCGATCACCACGCCCATGTTCACGTCCACTTCCAGGAAGCGGGCGAACACGATACCCACGCCGCGCATCTGGCCGGCCACATAGGTAAAGGAGATAAAGATCACGCAGATCACCGCGACGGTACGCGCCACGTTGGAATAGTAACGATCACCGATGAAGTCCGGCACGGTGAACTTGCCGAATTTTCTCAGGTAGGGCGCCAGCAGCATCGCCAGCAACACATAACCGCCGGTCCACCCCATCAAATACACCGAGGCGTCGTAACCGGAGAAGGCGATGATACCCGCCATGGAAATAAACGATGCCGCGGACATCCAGTCCGCCGCGGTGGCCGCGCCGTTGGCGATCGGAGATACACCGCCGCCGGCGACGTAGAAGTCTTTCGTGGATGACGCCCGCGACCAGATCGCGATGCCGATATAGAGCGCGAACGAGCCACCGACGAAAAGATACGTTAGTAGTTGAACATCCATCTCTTGGTCCTCTTTGTTATTTTCGCGGCGCTCACTCTTCGTGGACGTCGAATTTTCGGTCGAGCTTGTTCATGGTGAAGGCGTACATCCAGATCAACACCAGGAACACATAGATCGAGCCCTGCTGGGCGAACCAGAAACCCAGTTTGAAACCGAAGAACTGAATGTTATTGAGTGCATCCACGAACAGGATGCCGCAGCCGTAGGACACTACGAACCAGATGATGAGATAGGTGAAGATGAGCTTGAGATTAGCGGCCCAGTAGGCACGGGCGTTTTCTTCTCTCATTTGTTTACCCCTTTGCGCACTGACAAACACGGGACCCGCGTTGACACGGGCCAGCTGGCTCAAGAGTAAACAAAGGTGTGTTCAGCCACAGTATGACTTTAGTCGAAGGGCCTGGAGCGGGTTCAGCGGACGTAAAGCGCGCGCATCAGCCAGTCGTTCAGCGACACCACCGTGCCGCCCTTGTGCAGGGCTTCGATAAAACTGTCCTGAAGATCGCACAGATCGCCGTTGAGAAATTCCGGCTGCAGCACCCCCCCGTGGGAGACCTGCACGTCTTCCCAGCCGAAACGCCCGGCGACTTCTTCCACCAGTTTAAAGTCGTGGACGCTGTAACGGGGACGACGGCAAAACACAATCAGAACGTAGCGCTCCCCGGCTTCGTATTCCGGTTCCATGGCTCTGGTCGCCTCACCCTCGGCGAAAAAAGCGTGTACCTCGTACATGTTCCGCTCTCCTGCAAAACCCTGTTCACATAACCGCCTTTTAAGGGATAGCACGGACCATGCCGGTGTCGTGATCGAAAAAAGGTTAAAGGCCCCCCTAAAAAAATGAAAACATGCGGCGGGGGACGCCGAGGGTATGGCGGAGAAGCGCTCATCGCGGGGCTTACAGCGGCGGCCGCTTGCCCGGAACCGGGCCCCAAACCGGGCTCCGAGAGGGCTGAAACAGGCCTCGAAAGGGCCTTTGGAAAGGCAGGTTTCGGCCTAAAAAGATACAACCTGGCCGTCGTTGTTTCCCCCTGACTCGCGCTCCAGAATGGCGCGCAGATCCGCCAGCCGCGTCTCGCGCTTCACCGACTCCATCAGCGGCCCCGCTTGCGGCCAGCGCCGGCGGCTGTAGCTGAGCCATTGCTTGACCCGGCCGCACAGCTGCGCCTCGCTGCCGGTGCCGACGATGTCGGCGCCGAAAGCACGCAATACCGCCAGCACTTCCGGCCAGCCGGCGGGTTCGCCGCCCGCCACTTCGCGGGTCAGCAACGGGTTGGCCACCGCGCCGCGCCCCAGCATCAGATCCTGGCAACCGCTCTCCGCCTGGCAGCGGCGGGCGTCCTCGAGGGTCCATATTTCGCCGTTGGCGATCACCGGCAGAGTGACCCGCTCACGGATGGCGCCGATCCGGTCCCAATAGGCCGGTGGCCGGTAACCCTGCCGCTTGGTGCGGCCGTGCACGGTGAGCCAGGCGGCGCCGGCCTCCTGCACGCCCAGAGCGTTATCCAGCGCCAGATCCATGTGCTCGTTGCCGAGCCGCATTTTCACCGACACCGGTATGTGGGCGGGCACCGCCGCGCGCACCGCCCGGGTCACCGCGTGCACCCGCTCCGGCTCATCCAGCAGGATGGCGCCGCCGCCATGGCGGTTGACGATCTTCGCCGGGCAACCGAAATTGAGGTCGATGGCCGGCGCCCCCAGTGCCACCGCCTGGGCGGCGTTGTCCGCCATGCTCACCGGGTCCGAGCCCAGCAACTGCAGATGCACCGGGGTGCCGGAACGGGTGCGGGCGCCATCGCGCAGCTCCGGGCACCAGCGGTAGAAGACACGGGGCGGCAACAGCTCGCCGCTGACGCGCACGAACTCGCTGACACACCAGTCGTAGGTGCCGACATCGGTGAGGGCCCGGCGCACCCAGAAGTCCGCCAGACCCTCCATGGGGGCGAGGATCCGTTTCATGGGCGCGGATTCTAGCACCCATGGGCCGCTCAGGTGTTAAGGATCACCCCGCCGTTGACGTGCAGGGTCTGGCCGCTGACGTAGGAGCCGTCGGCGCTGGCCAGATAGACATAGGCCGGCGCCACTTCGCTGGGCTGGCCGGCCCGGTCCATGGGCACCTGACCGCCGAAGCGGGCCACCTTGTCCTTATCAAAGCTGGCCGGAATCAAGGGCGTCCAGATCGGCCCGGGCGCCACCGCGTTGACGCGGATGCCCTGATCCATCAGCGCCATCGAGAAGGAGCGCATCAACGCCTGAACCGCACCCTTGGTGGCGGTGTAATCGAGCAGCGTCGGGTTACCCTTGAACGCGTTGATCGAAGAGGTGGCGATGATGCTGTCGCCCTCCTTCATATGCGGCAGCGCCGCCTTGGTGAGATAGAAATGGCTGAACACGTTGGTGCGGAAGGTGCGCTCCAACTGGTCGTTCTCCAGCTCGGTGATGTCCTTCCAGTCGTACTGCTCGGCGGCGTTGTGCACCAGGATATTCAGGCCGCCCAGTTCACTGAGCGTGCGCTCGACGATCGCCTGGCAAAAGGCGGGGTCGCCGACGTCGCCGCGGATCAGCGCGCAACGGCGCCCTTCGGCTTCGACCAGGCCGGCGGTCTCGCGGGCGTCGGTTTCCTCGTCCAGGTACACCAGGGCGCAGTCGGCCCCTTCACGGGCGAAATGCAGCGCCACCGCGCGGCCGATGCCACTGTCGCCGCCGGTGATCACCGCCACCTTGCCGAGAAGCTTATCGGAGCCGCGATAGTCGTCGCGGATGTATTCAGGCTCCGGGGCCATGCGGTGTTCGTCGCCGGGTTGCTTGCGTTGATGCTGGGGTGGGAAATGGGTGTCACTCATGGGGGCTCTCCATCCATGCCGGGGATCGAACGGCCCGCGTCCGGCGGGCCGGAATAACACCTTCAGCATAGGAGAAGGCCGCTCACCCCGACCATCACCGGGAGGTAAAATCATCAATAAGGATGGGGGCAGCAGAGAAAGGAGCCCCGCCGGCTCCGCAAGCGAAACGCCATAGATTAAGGAGATCAGAGGAAGAAGCCGCTTGCGACGACCCGGCGGGCATTTCACTATAGGACGGCGCCCGGCGAGGCGGAAGGGCGTGTTTAGACCCTTTTGGAATCAACCGGAACTGCTCATTACGGCGCCACCCGTTGTGAGCACTCACACACCTCCAGAGTCAGGAGTTGCGCCGATGACCACCTACGAAGGCGGCTGTTTGTGCGGCCAGGTCCGCTACCGGATCAGCGGCCCGTTTCACCAGTTCCACCTGTGTCATTGCTCGCGCTGCCAGCGCTTCAGCGGCACCGCCCACGCGGCCAATCTGATCGCCGCCGCCGACGCGCTGGAATGGCTCAAAGGCGAGGATCAGGTGCGCCGTTTCGACCTGCCCGAAGCGAAAAGCTTCGCCCGGGCGTTCTGCACGCAGTGCGGCAGCATGGTGCCCCATGAGAAACGCGATGGCAGCGGCGTGATCGTGCCCGCCGGCGGACTGGACCAAACCCCGGACCTGGACCCCAACGATCACATCTTCTATGCCGACCGGGCCGGTTGGTACGACACCGGCCTGGGCGCGAAGAAGTACGACGGGCCGCCCGGCGCCTGAAGCCAGGGCCGGCGGCCGCCCCAATTGACCCCCCGGCGGTGCTGAAGTATGTTGCGCCGGCCATCCCACGAGGTCACCCGAGGTTATCGCACACATGGCCAAAAAGACCCCGCAACTGGAACAATCCCTGGACAGCCTGGAAGCCCTTGTGGAACGCATGGAGTCCGGCGAGCTGACCCTGGAAGAATCCCTGCAGGCGTTCGAACAGGGCGTCAAACTGACCCGCGAGTGCCAGCAGGCGCTCAGCCAGGCGGAGCAGAAGGTGCGCATCCTGCTGGAGCAGGACCCGCAAGCCGAGCCGGTGCCTTTCGAAGGCCGCGATGACCAGTAACCTCAACGCCCTGGACCCGCTCAACGCCACCGTGCGCGCGCGGCTCGACCAGGCCCTGCGCGACCATCTGCCGGACCCCGCGGCCAGCGACGCCCCGCGCCTCGCCGAAGCGATGCGCTACGCGGCCCTGGCCGGCGGCAAGCGGATCCGCCCGATGCTGGTGTACGCCGCCTGCCGGCTCGCCGGCGGCAGCCTGGAACAGGCCGACGTGCCGGCGGTGGCGGTGGAGCTGATCCACGCCTACTCCCTGGTCCACGACGACCTGCCGGCGATGGACGACGACGACCTGCGCCGGGGCCAGCCCACCTGCCACCGCGCCTTCGACGAAGCCACCGCGATCCTCGCCGGGGACACCCTGCACACCTTCGCCTTCGAGCTGCTCAGCCGCGCCGGCGACTACCCGGACGGCGCCCGCGTGGGCATGGTGCGCGCGCTCACCCAGGCCGCCGGCGGCGCCGGCATGGCCGCCGGGCAGATGCAAGACATGGCCGCCCACGGCCAGCTGCAGGACGTGGCCGCCCTGGAACGCATGCATTACCTGAAAACCGGCCGCCTGATCACCGCCAGCCTGACCCTGGGCTACCTGGCCGCCGGCCGCCCGGACGCCGAGCTGGCGCGCAATCTGACCGCCTACGGCGACGCCATCGGCCTGGCGTTCCAGATCCAGGACGACATCCTCGACGTGACCATGGACACCGAACAGCTCGGCAAACCCAGCAAGTCCGACGAGAAGCACGGCAAAAGCACCTTCCCGGCCCTGCTCGGCCTGCAGGCCAGCCGCGAGCGCGCCCAGGCCCTGTGCCGGCAGGCCCGCGCCGCCCTCGCCGGCTACGGCGACGCAGCCGGTCCGCTGCAACAATTGGCGGACTACATCGTGCAGCGGTCTCACTAGATCACTGACGACGGGCCCCAAGGATCGTTATAATGCCCTCCCCTTGCCAAGCCGACGCCGACTGATTCAGGCTCCCAACCAATGCAAAAGACGTTTACCGACATTCCGCTGACCCGCCCCCACACGCCGTTGCTGGACCGCATAGGCGCGCCGGCGGACCTGCGGCGACTGCCCGAAACGGACCTTGAGCAGATGGTGGACGAACTGCGCGCCTACCTGCTCTACGCCGTGGGTCGCGCCGGCGGGCACTTCGGCGCCGGCCTCGGCGTGGTGGAACTGACCGTGGCCCTGCATTACCTGTTCGACACCCCCTACGACCGGCTGGTGTGGGACGTGGGCCACCAGTGCTACCCGCACAAGATTCTCACCGGCCGCCGCGACGAGATTCTCACCGTGCGGCAGCAGCACGGCCTGTCCGGCTTCCCGAAACGCACCGAGTCGGAATTCGACACCTTCGGGGTGGGCCACTCGTCCACCTCGATCAGCGCCGCGCTGGGCATGGCCCTGGGCGCCGAGCAGGCCGGCGACAAACGCCGCACCGTGGCGGTGATCGGTGACGGCGCCATGACCGCCGGCCAGGCCTTCGAAGCCATGAGCCACGCCGCCCACACCCGCGCCAACCTGCTGGTGATTCTCAACGACAACACCATGTCGATCGGCCACAACGTGGGCGGGCTGGCCAACTACTTCGCGCGCATCTGGTCGTCCAAGACCTACATCGCCCTGCGCGAAGGCGGCAAGAAAGTGCTCTCCGCCATGCCGGCGGCCTGGGATTTCGTGCGCCGCACCGAAGAGAGCATGAAGAACATGGTCAGCCCGGACATGCTGTTCGAGGCGATCGGCTTCAACTACATCGGCCCCATCGACGGCCACGACATCGACGAGCTGACCGCCACCCTGGAGACCATGCGCGACCTGGAAGGGCCGCAACTGCTGCACGTCTACACCACCAAGGGCAAGGGCTTCGGCCCGGCGGAAGCGGACCCGGTGGGCTACCACGCGATCAACAAGATCGAGCCCAAGGCGAAAGTGGAAGTGGCCAAACCGGCCAAACCGAAGAGCCCCAAGTACCAGGAAGTGTTCGGCCAGTGGCTGTGCGACCTGGCCAAGCAGGACCCGCGCCTGATCGGCATCACCCCGGCCATGTGCGAAGGCTCCGGCATGGTGGATTTCGCGCGCCGTTTCCCGGAGCGCTACCACGACGTGGCGATCTGCGAGCAACACGCCCTGACGCTGGCCGGCGGTATGGCCTGCGAAGGCCGCAAACCGGTGGTGGCGATCTACTCCACCTTCCTGCAACGCGCCTACGACCAGCTGATCCATGACGTGGCGCTGCAGGACCTGGATGTGACCTTCGGCATCGACCGGGCCGGCCTGGTGGGCGAGGACGGCGCCACCCACGGCGGCGTGTTCGACCTCGCCTACCTGCGCACCGTGCCGAATATGATCGTGGCGGCGCCGTCGGACGAGAACGAGTGCCGGCAGCTGCTCTACACCGCCTGGCTGCACGAGGGCCCGGCGGCGGTGCGCTACCCGCGCGGCACCGGCCCCGGCGCCAAAATCGAAGACACCATGACCGCCCTGCCGATCGGCGAAAGCCGCACCCTGCGCCAGGGCAAGGGCGACGTCGCCCTGCTCGCCTTCGGCGCGCTGGTGCCGGCCGCCCTGGAGGCCGCCGAGAAACTCGACGCCACGGTGATCGATATGCGCTGGGTGAAGCCCCTGGACCGGGGCGCGGTGCTGGACGCCGCCGCCCGCCATGACCTGGTGGTGACGCTGGAAGACCACCAGCGCATGGGCGGCGCCGGTTCAGCGGTCAACGAGCTGCTGATCGACGAAGGCGTGGTGGTGCCGGTGCTCAACCTGGGCCTGCCGGATCACTTTATCCACCACGGCAAGCGGGACGCGCTGCTCGCCGAGCACGGCCTGGACGCCGCCGGCATCGAAGCCAGCGTGCGCCGGCGCCTGAAGCGTCTGCACGACGCCCTGCCCCACCGCGCCTGAGCCGGCCTGCCCGGCCCCGACTAAAAGTGCCGCCAGCCCCCCGGTCGGGCGGGCTCGGTGCGGCCGTCCGGGTAACGCAGCAGAATCGGCCCCTTCTCGGTGATCATGCCGATGTCGCTGGTTCCCGGCGGCAGGGGCCGGGCGTCCGGCCAGGTGAACAGCAAGCAGTAGTCGTCGCCGCCGGTGAGCTGCAACGGGTAACGGTCCGCCTCGTCCAGGGCCGCCAGCTCCTCGTTCACCGGCAGCGTCGCCAGATCCAGCTCGGCACCCAGCCCGCCGCTCGCCTTGAGGATATGCCCCAGGTCCTGCAACAGGCCGTCGGAGACGTCGATGGCGGCCCCCGCCCGGCCCACCAGGGCGGCGCCCAGATCCAACGGGAAAGCGGGCCGGGCCAGGTGGCGGGCGCTCACCGTGGCGCGCTCGCCGGCCTGCCAGTGACGCAACCCCAAACCGCCCTGCCCGGGCACGCCGCCGATCGCCAGACGCTGGCCGGCGCGGGCGCCGTCGCGGCGCAACGCGCGGCCCGACGTCACCGCGCCGGTGGCCTGGATGCTCACGCTCAAAGGCCCACGGGTAACGTCACCGCCGACCAGCGCGATGCCGGCCCGGTCCGCCAGATCGAACATGCCCTGGGCGAAGCCCGCCAGCAAGGCCTCGTCGGCCTGCGGCAGCGTCACCGACAGCAGGAACCACAGCGGGCGCGCGCCCATGGCGTAGAGATCGGACAGATTCACCGCCAGGCAGCGGTGGCCCACATCGGCGGCGGGCAGGTCGTCGGGGAAATGGTGGCCGCCGAGGCTGGTGTCCAGGGTCATTACCAGCTCGTCGCCGGCGGGCGGGAGCAGCAGGGCCGCGTCGTCGCCGGGGCCCAGCACCACGCCATCGCCCGGCGGGTGGTCCGGGCGGCGGAAGTAGCGTTCTATCAGAGCGAATTCATTCATAATCAAACGCTCCCTTTGTTATGCCACGGTCAGTCCTTGTCCGCTCCATCGTCGTCCGGGGCCTGCCGGGACGCGGCGGGGCGGTGGGCGGTCTCGGCGGAACGCAGCCGCCGCGCCAGTTTATCCAGCACGCCGTTAACGTACTTGAAGGAGTCGTCGGCGCCAAACACCTTGGCCAGCTCGATGCTTTCGTTGATCACCACCCGGTAGGGCACATCCAGACGCTCCTTGAGCTCGAAGGCGCCGATGCGCAGCAGCGCCTTCTCCACCTGGGACAACTCCTCCACCCGGCGATCCAGGAACGGGCGCAACGCCTCGTCCAGGCCGCTCACTTCGGCGGGCACGCCGTGCAGCAGGTCGTGGAAATAGGTGCGGTCCACCTTCTGCATATCGTTGGCGGCCAGGAACTGGGCCTCGATATCGCTCAGCGTGGCGCCGGCGAGCTGCCACTGGTACAGCGCCTGCAACGCATAGCGGCGCGCCTTGCGGCGCGCGGCGGGGGAAGACGGTACGGCGGACTGGGTCATTAAAGCGCCTTGAACAGAGAAACCATTTCCAGAGCGGACATCGCGGCCTCGGCGCCTTTGTTGCCGGCCTTGGTGCCGCTGCGCTCGATCGCCTGCTCGATGGACTCCACGGTGAGCACACCGAAGGCCACCGGCACGCCGGTGTCGTTCTGCACCGCGGCGATGCCCTTGGCGGCCTCACCGGCCACGTACTCGAAGTGGGCGGTGCCGCCCCGGATCACCGCGCCCAGCGCGATCACCGCGTCGTAGTCGCGCTTTTCCAGGATCTTCTTCACCGCCACCGGCAGCTCCCAGGCGCCGGGCACGCGGATGATCTCAATGTCATCGCGGGCCACGCCGTGGCGCACCAGGGTGTCCACCGCACCGGCCAGCAGCGCTTCCACCACGAAGCTGTTGAAACGCGCCACCACCAGGGCGTAACGGCCGCCCACGTTGTTCAGAGTGCCTTCGAAGGTTTTGATATCGTGCATGTGTTTTTCCTTAGCCGTCCGCTTCCACGTATTCGACGATCTCCAGGTCGAAACCGGAAAGCGCGTTGAATTTCATCGGTGAGCTGAGCAGGCGCATCTTGCGCACGCCCAGCGCCTTGAGAATCTGTGAGCCGGTGCCGATGTTGCGATAGGTGCGCGACTCGCCCTTGGGCTTGTTGGCGGTGCCGTCGAAAAACGCCTGCAGGCGGTCCAGGGTGGGCTCGGAGTCCTCGTCCTGGCCGAGGATGATCACCACCCCGGTTTCCGCGTCGGCCACCGCTTCCAGCACCCGGTGCATGTTCCAGCCGGTGCGGCCGTTGAGCTTGGCGCTCATCAGATCGCGCAGCGGGTCCACCTGGTGCACCCGCACCGTCACTTCCTTATCCTCGTGCACCTCGCCTTTGACCAGGGCGATGTGCACGTGGCCGTCGACGGTGTCGCGGAACGCCACCAGCCGGAATTCACCGTACCAGGTGTCCAGCGGGTGCTCGGACACCGGCTCGATGGTCTGTTCGTTGAGCGCGCGGTACTGAATCAGGTCGGCGATGGTGCCGATCTTGATGCCGTGCTCCTGGGCGAAGCTCTCCAGGTCCGGGCGGCGCGCCATGGAGCCGTCCTCGTTCATCACTTCGCAGATCACGCCGGCGGCCTCGCAGCCGGCCATCACCGCCAGATCGCAGGACGCCTCGGTGTGCCCGGCCCGGCGCAGCACGCCGCCCGGCTCCGCCATCAGCGGGAAAATATGCCCCGGCTGGACGATGTCCGACGCCTTGGCGTGTTTGGCGGCGGCGGCCTGCACGGTGCGCGCCCGGTCGGCGGCGGAAATGCCGGTGGTGACGCCCTCGCGGGCCTCGATGGAGACGGTGAACTTGGTGCCGAAGCCGCTGCCGTTGGCGCGCACCATCAGCGGCAGATCCAGCTGCTCGCAACGCTCCTTGGACATCGGCATGCAGATCAGGCCGCGCCCGAAACGCGCCATGAAGTTGATCGCCTCGGGAGTGACGTGTTCGGCGGCCATCACCAGGTCGCCTTCGTTTTCCCGGTCCTCGTCGTCCATCAGGATCACCATCTTGCCCTGACGGATGTCCTCGATCAGTTCTTCAATGCTGTTCAGTTGCATGAAACCTACCTTTTAATGCACGCCGCGCGTGCCGGTGTTTGCGCGCCCTCGGGCGACCGCCGCGAGCTACTTCAGGAAACCGTGCTCGGCCAGGAACGACATGGACACGCCCTCCGAACCGGGCCGGGCGGCGCGCTCGCCGAGCAGCAGCCGCTCCAGATAGCGCGCAATGATATCAACTTCCAGGTTCACTGGCGTCCCCGGTTTCCAATCCTGGATGGTGGTGACGTCCTGGGTGTGGGGAATAATGTTCAGCGAGAACAGCGCGCCGTCCACGCTGTTCACCGTCAGGCTGATGCCGTCCACGGTGATCGAGCCCTTCTGGGCGATGTAGCGGGCCAGCTCCGCCGGCGCCTCGATGTCGATGCGCACCGAGCGGGCGTCCGGGGTCATCGCCTTCACCGTGCCCAGGCCGTCCACATGGCCGCTCACCAGGTGCCCGCCCATGCGCGTGGAGGGCGTCATCGCCTTCTCCAGGTTCACCCGGCTGCCGCTCTTGAGCTGCTTCAGGGAGGTCAGCGACAGGGTTTCGCCGGACACATCGGCGCTGAAGCTGTCGCCGCCGGCCAGGGCGGTGACCGTCAGGCAGACGCCATTGACGGCGATCGAGTCACCCAGCTTCACGTCGCCGAAATCCAGCTCGTCGCTGTGGATACGCAGCGTCACGTCGCCGCCACTGGGCGTCAGCGCCGCCACATGGCCCTGGGCCTCGATGATGCCTGTAAACATGGTTTGCCGCTCCTGCAGAGACACGCGGGGAGGAAGGGGCGCCTATCATAAACGTCCGGCGGCGGCGGGCCAAATGCGCACACCGCCGCCGGGGGGCCGGTCAGCGCTTTCCGGCCGGGTCGGCCATTCCTTCGTAGCAGGGCAGATCGTCCAGAATCGGCCACCAGTTGGCCTTGGAGCCGGTGTAGGCGTGAAACACCGGGCGCGCCTCCAGGGGCTCGTTGAACAGCCCGGCACGGACCCGCAGCACGCCGGGCAGGTCGGCCTTGCGGCTGTAGACCGGCGAGCCGCAGCGCCCGCAGAAGGCGCGGAACTTGCCCGGCGAGGACTCGTACTCGGTGATCAGCTGGCGACCGCTCAGCAGCTCGAAGGCCGTCTCCTCCACCGGTGTGTTGGTGGCGAAGGGGGCGCCCTGGGCCTTGCGGCACTGCTGGCAATGGCACACCTGAATCGGCGCCAGGGGGCCGCGGACTTCGAAGGCGATGCCGCCGCACAGGCAGCTTCCGGTGTAGGATTGCACGATCTTTCTCCGTGTTGCGGGTGTGGACGCTGTGCCTCGATACCGGAGAGGATAACGGCTTACCCGCGAACCGGCACTGTTTCGACACTGGAGTCCCCATGACGCTTGAAGACGCCCTCAACTGGCGCTACGCCACCAAACGCATGACCGGGGAAAAGGTCCCCGAGGAGAAAGTGGAGCGGATTCTGGAGGCGGCCCGGCTGGCGCCGTCGTCCTTCGGCCTGCAGCCCTACACCCTGCTGGTCGCCGAGCCGCTGGAACTGCGCCAGCGCATCGCGCCGGTGGCAATGAACCAGCCGCAGATCACCGAGTGCTCGCACCTGATCATCTTCGCCGCCTGGAGCCCGGTCACCGAGGCCCAGGTCGAGGAGATGGTGGATTTGATCGCCCGCGAGCGCGACCTGCCCCGGGACGCGCTGGCCGGGCTGGAGAACACCGTGAAAGGCAAGGTGGCCGGCTTCGCCTCCGAGGAAGAGGGCTTCCAGTGGGCCGCCCGCCAGGCCTATATCGGGCTGGGCATGGCCCTGGCGGCGGCAGCCATGGAGCGGGTCGACGCCTCGCCCATGGAGGGCTTCGATCCGCCCGGGCTGGACCAGCTGCTGGGCCTGCGCGAGCAGGGGCTGCGCAGCGTGGCGCTGATGGGCCTGGGCTACCGGGACACCGACAACGACCGTCAGGCGGGCCAGAAAAAAGTACGCCGGCCCAGGGAAGCCCTGGCCCGGCGTCTTTAGCGGCTGGCGCGCGCTCCCTGAGAGCGCGTTACAAGCGGTAGTAGCGCTTGGCGTCCAGCGCCTTGGCGGCAGCGTGGTACTCGTCGGCGAGCTGGTCGACGATATTGGCCGCCGGGCGCACCGCGTCCACCACGCCGATGCCCTGGCCACAGCCCCAGATGTCTTTCCAGGCCTTGGCCTTGGAGCTGCCGCCGGAGCCGAAATTCATCGCCGAGGGGTCGCTTTCCGGCAGGTTGGCCGGATCCAGCCCGGCCTTGGCGATGGACGGCGCCAGGTAGTTGCCGTGCACGCCGGTGAACAGGTTGCTGTAGACGATATCGGTGGCCTTGCTGTCGACGATCATCTGCTTGTAGGCCTGGTCGGCGTTGGCCTCCTCGCTGGCGATGAACATCGAACCAATGTAGGCGAGATCCGCGCCCATGGCCTGGGCCGCCAGCACCGAGGAGCCGCTGGCGATGGAGCCGGACAGCGCCAGCGGGCCGTCGAACCACTGGCGGATCTCCTGGATCAGCGCGAACGGCGACAGCTGACCGGCGTGGCCGCCGGCGCCGGACGCCACCGCGATCAGGCCGTCGGCGCCCTTCTCGATGGCCTTGCGGGCGAAGCGGTCGTTGATGATGTCGTGCATCACCGTGCCGCCCCAGCCGTGCACCGCCTGGTTCAGCTCTTCACGGGCGCCCAGGGAGGTGATCACCATCGGCACCTTGTACTTCTCGCACAGCTCCAGGTCTTTCTCCAGACGGTCGTTGGTCTTGTGCACGATCTGGTTCACCGCGAACGGCGCGGACGGCTGGTCCGGGTGATCCCGGTCCCAGGCGGCCAGCTCCTCGGTGATGCGCGCCAGCCATTCGTCCAGCTGCGACAGCGGCCGCGCGTTCAACGACGGAAACGAGCCCACCACCCCGGCCTTGCACTGGGCGATGGTCAGGTCCGGGTTGGAAATAATGAACAGCGGCGAGCAGATCACGGGCAGCCGCAGACGTTTGGCGATTTCCGGGGGCAGAGACATGGCGATTCCTGTTAAGTGGGTGACATTTACTTTGTAAATCTTTCGAATTCGGGCAAACCGGGATCGTGCTCTGGCACGGCGACCGGTTCGGAAGGGAAATATTTACAACGTACATTTTATAAAATCAAGCGCTTCCTGACTTCGACTCCCACCCGCCGGTGAGCGATTCGGTCAGGATTCGTCCTCCCGACGCGGCGGCGACACCGCCATGCCCGCCAGCAGCGTGCGCATGGTCTTCTTGCGCAGGGTGTCCGCGTCTATCTCGCCGCCCAGCCGCCCGGCCATGTCCAGCACCACGATACCGTGCAGGGTGGACCAGAACATATAGCCGATCAGATCGGCGTCGCCGTCCATCATCCCCTCGCGGATCATGTCGCGCACATAGCCGACCATGGTCTCCCGGGCGCGGCGGCTGGCGCGCACCAGTTCCGGGTAGCGGCTCTCGTCGACCTGGGAGATCTCCGACATCAGCTGGTAGGCCGCCGGATGCTCGGTGGCGAAGCGCACATAGGCGTCGCCGATGGCGCGGGCGCGCTCGCGGGCGTCGCTGCCCTGGGCCAGCCCCGCCTCCAAAGCGGCGGCGAAGCGGTCCAGCGCGGCGGCGCGCACGGTGGCGAGAATCTCGTCCTTGTCCTGGAAATAGCGGTACGGCGTCATCGGGCTGACGCCCACCCCGGCGGCGATCTGCCGCATGGTGACGTTATCCGGCCCGCGCTCCACGAACAGCTCCGTGGCCACCTCGCAGACGCGCTCGCGGAAGGCGGCGATCTCCTGGTCGGTTTTCGGCTTCTTGGGCAACGGGGCGCTCCATGGTCTGCGGGCACAGGGCCGGACGGCAAAGGCTTACAGTGTAAACCAAACGCCGGCGCACCGGCACGCCCGGGCGCCCCGCACCCCACGTCACGCGGACACCGCCCGCGGCACGGCGAAAGCGTCCCGCTGCAGCCGGGTCACCAACCGCTCCACCTCGGCCAGGGCGTCGCGGATCGAGGCGTCCAGCCGCTCGCCGCCTTCCTCCTGGTGCTCGATGGCGATCTCGTGGAAGTGCTCGATGCCGATCAGCTCCAGAGCGGTGCGCACGCTGGCTTCCAGATGGTTCATATGCGCCAGCGGGCCACCGGCGCCCAGGCCGTACCCGCCCCGGGACGACAGGATCACCGCATGGCGCGGCCGGTCGTTCAGCAGCGGGCCCACCGGATGCTCCACATTGGCCGGATCAAAATAGATGGTGCGCTCCACGCGCACGATCTGGTCGATCCAGGCCTTGAACGCCGCCGGGTAGCTGTAGTTGTACAGCGGCACGCCCAGCACCAGCACGTCGGACTGGATCACCTCGTCCACCAGGCTGTCGCTCTCCGCCAGCACCTGCTGCAGGGCGGCGGGGCGCTGCGTCGACGGCGTAAAGGCGGCTTCGATCCAGTCCACGGTCAACAGCGACGGGGGCCGGACGCCCAGATCCCGGCGCGTCACCGCGTCCCTCGGCCGGGCGGCTTTCCAAAGCTCAATGAAGTGGTGGCTCAGCCGGCGGCTGTGCGAGCCGTGCTCGTGGGTGCCGGAACGTCCGGGGCGGGGGCTGGCGTCGAGGTGCAGTAAGCGGGTCATGGTGTTATCTCCGGTTCAGGGTTGGCTTGCAGGTGATTTGATCTCACTCCTGCTTGACAGGCTTCCCATGAAACCGGAGGCTCGGGGCAGCGACAAACGATGAATTCTTGCCTTAACGGCAAAATAAAACTCATCCATAAGGCACCCCATGAGCGCCCGCAAACTGCCCTCCCTTTCCGCCCTGCGCGCCTTCGAGGCGGCGGCCCGCCACCGCAGCGCCAAAGCCGCCGCCCAGGAACTGTCGGTGACCCCCACCGCCATCAGCCACCAGTTGCGGCAGCTGGAGGAGTACCTGGGCGTCG